>CAZPIL010000124.1:0-5271 GCA_964586705.1 uncultured Nitrososphaera sp.
CAGCTTGAAGTCAAGCCAAAGTATGATGGTGATGTGGAGGTAGTGATAACCGACAGGGGGGCTACTCATGGTTGATGCTGTGTTCGTTGGCCTTGCAGTCCTTACTGTTGGTTCTGCAATAGTGGCACTGGAGACCAGAGAACTCATCTATGGTGCAATAGGACTTGCGATATCTATGCTGGGTATAGCGGGCTTTTTCCTACTTTTGGACGCGCCCTTTGTCGCCATGTTCCAAATTGCAGTATATGTGGGAGCGGTAGCCGTGCTCATAATTTTCGCAGTCATGCTAGTGCGCACGCAGGCACTCTTTACAGTGAAAGAGGACAAGGGAAGAAAGGCTGCCGGCATAATATTGATGCTTTTACTGATGGGTGGACTTGGTGCTGCGCTTTTGATATCTGGCTTCAACACACAGGACAGCTTTACCACACCGCCTGTCGAGATTACTGCGATAGGCGAAGAAATGTTAACCTATTACTCACCGGCGTTGATAGCAATGGGACTAGTGCTTGCTGGAGCAGTCATTGCGGCCCTTGCACTGGCCCGTAGGGAGGACGTGGAGCAAAAAGATGAACGAACTGGTTGACTTTCTAATAGTTTCAGTGGTGCTCGTCGCAGTAGGTATCTATGGATTAGTAGTCAAGCGAAATGCCATCAGAATGCTCATATCGATAGAGATAATCGCCAATGCCGCCAACCTCACAGTGGTAGCCTTTTCTCGTTATACTGGCAATGTCCAAGGACAGGTCTTTGCGCTGTTTTCCATAGCCGTAGCCGCAGCCGAAGTAGCAATAGGACTCGGCCTCATAATCGTGGCGTACAGGCTGTACAAAGAAATAGATGTCGCAGAATTTAGGAGCATGAAGGGCTGAAAACTCGATGGCAGAGTCGTTTTTCCTTTTGGCAGCGACCTTTATACCCCTACTCCTTGCGCCCGTCGCGTACTTTGTAAGCAAGAAAGCGGGGGTCAAGGCCGTAACTTGGTTCTCGTTTGGAGCGCTTGCAATCTCTACCGGACTTGTATTCATACCCGCTATGCTCCTGCAAGGAGGTATGTCTGCTTACGTTGAATCGTACGCTTGGAGCCAGTTTGGCAACTTTGGTCTGCGCCTTGACGGTCTTAGCCTGCCCTTTGCACTTATCATCTACATATTGTGCACGGTTCTTGCCATATACTCAAAACCGTACATGATACACAAGATTATGGAGGACATGCCTGGAGCTCACCACCATGAAAACCCGAGCCATGGCGGCCAGGTGACTTTGACTGCCGACCAGCAGGGATATGTTAACCACCATATGGGGCTCTACTTTGCGCTTTACCTTGCTTTTTCCATGGGTATGTTCGGCACGGTTCTTGCCACTAATGTCATCGAATTCTATGTATTTTTTGAGTTGATGCTAGTCCCATCGTTCTTCCTTGTGGCGTTCTATGGCTATGGTGCAAGGCGCAGAATAGCCCTGATGTTCTTCTTCTGGACCCACGTCGGCGCAGTTGTTTTGTTGCTGAGCCTTCTTGCTATGGGCTTCTTCGCCGGTGGCTTTGACTTTGATACTATCAGGCAAAACGCACACCTAATACCCCAAGAGTGGCTTGCGCTAATCGTATTCGGACTTGTCGCCGGACTTGGCGTAAAGCTTGCGGCATTTTTGCTACACATCTGGTTGCCGTATGCACATGCTGAGGCTCCTACTCCTGTTTCAGCACTTTTGTCGCCGGCTATGATCGGCATCGGCGCATATGGTCTCATCAGGTTGTGGCTTGAGCTGCTAACAGGAAGCTACGAGCAGTATAGTCTCTATATCAACATGTGGGGCCTTGCCACTATAATCTATGGTGGCGCAATGGCACTGATGCAGGATGACATCAAGAAACTACTCGCTTATTCTTCGATCAGCCAGATGGGCTACATACTGTTTGGAATAGGTTCTGAAAGCGTCCTTGGAGTCGCTGGGGCGACGATGTTGTATGTGACACACGGCCTTGGCAAAGCCGTACTCTTCATGATGGCCGGCTCAATCATACTACAGACTGGTACAAGGAGTATGGCCAAGTTAGGAGGTCTGGCAGGCAAGATGCCCTATACGGCCGTGATAGCTATGATAGGCGCCCTTACGATAATGGGTATTCCTCCGACAAGCGGTTTCATGGCTGAGTGGATCATGTTCAATGGTGTGCTGCAGACCGCCGCAAATGACGGTGACTGGTTCAGGGCTGCTATGTTTGGCTTTGGTATCATGGGCACAATATTGACAGCTGCCTACATACTTTGGATGATAAAACGCATATTTTTCGGTAAAATACCAGAAGAGATGGCGCATGTAAAGGAAGCAAGCCCTTATGTCACTGCCACAATGGCCGCATTTGCAGGACTGTCGTTAATAATAGGCATCTATCCCGATCTATTCTTGACCCCTGTGACGGGATATTTAGAGGGCATGTTTGCAGACTACCCCGGCGTACTTCCTACGCCCGAGACTTCTGGGATAATTGAGCCTATAGCACACAGCTCTGAAATAGGACTTGAGGAAGGTCTGGCAATAGGCGAGAATACGGGGAGGGAGCATTGATGGTGACACCATTTATCGAAGCTATTAACGTCTGGCTGATATGGATACTACCGTTTGCAGGTGCCGCAATAATCCCTGCCATAGCCAAGGGCAACAAAAACGCGCGCAACTATGTCGCTGTTGGCTTTGCTCTCGCTAGCGCCGCGTCGGCGGCCACTCTCATACCTGCCGGGCTTGCGGGCAATGAAATACACAGCCAGATTCCGTGGATATCTGCGCTTGACCTGAAAGCCGGCGTGCTCGCAGACCCTCTGGCCATAATCAGGACCAACCTCGTGGCCTGGATCTCATTCCTTATCATGGTATACTCGCTTGGCTATATGCGCGGAGACAGGGATCTCACTCGGTACTGGTTCTTCATGCTGTTCTTCATAGGCTCTATGCAGCTCATCGTGATATCAGACAACCTGCTCATGGTCTTCTTTGGATGGGAAGGTGTAGGCCTTGCATCATACGCACTCATCGGTTTCTGGTACCATGACAGAAAGAAGGACTATGTTGGAGTAGAGGGACACCGCGCTGGCGGTATCGCCATGTGGACTGCGCCTACACATGCCGGCATGAAGGCATTCCTCATGACAAAGGCAGGAGACGTAATGATGCTAGCCGGCATGTTCTTGATATTCGCATATGCCGGCACCTTTGGATTCAAAGAACTGATTGCCGACCAAGGATGGGCAGAAGCAATGGCTGCCCAGAACCTGCTTGTGCCTGCCGCCGTGCTGCTGTTCGGTGGTGCCGTGGGCAAATCGGCTCAGTTCCCGCTCAATGAATGGCTGCTTGAGGCCATGACCGGTCCGACATCCGTTTCTGCATTGATACACGCTGCGACAATGGTCAAGGCCGGCGTTTTCCTAGTGGCGAGGATAGGCCCGCTGTTCTTTGCACTTTCTGCACTTGATACCGGCCAGTTCTTTGAAGTGATCGCTTGGACTGGTGCCATCACAGCGCTATTGCTTGCCACACAGGCCCTTGTAAGCCCAGAAATAAAGAAGGTACTTGCATACTCCACTGGTTCGCAGATAGGCTACATGATGATGGGCTTGGGAATAGCTGGACTTTCACTAAACTTCGTTGATGGCTACACGGCTGGATTCTTCCACTTGATGAGTCATGCCATGTTCAAGGCCTCTCTATTCATGGGAGCTGGGGCCCTGCTGCATACCGTACACTCTCGTTTTATGACCGACATGGGAGGCCTGAAAAGACACATGCCAAAAACGTACATATTCATGCTACTTGCCGCGCTGTCGCTTGCTGGAGCGCCACTCTTTACTTCGGGTTTCTGGAGCAAGGACGCCATCTTTGCTGCAGTACTAGAGTCTGGATACTCTCAGGCATTGCCGCTATTCATAGTGGCAGTCGTGGTCGCTGTGATGACGGCATTCTATACATTCAGGATGATAGGCATGGCCTTCTTTGGAGGAAAAAGTAAACATCTTGAAAAGATGGAAAATGAGGGTCATCACGTCCATGAGGTAAGTAGAGTGATGTGGGCACCTTTTGGCATTCTTGCAGTAGCGACCATAATTGTTGGCGTCTCGGGCTTTATCTTCGAGGAACAGCTACACCATCTATTCGAAGAATACCTGGGTGAGTCATTTGGTATACATCAAGAAGCACACGCTAGCGAGCGAGTGTTCCTAAACCTCAACCCGACTGCAGCAGCAGCATCGTTTGGCGCGTTCGGCATCGGCGCGGCGTTGGGATATGTCTTTTACATCGGAAGAAAGGCAGATCCTCAGGCCATCGGCAGGAACATAATCACTCACGGAATATGGCAGTTCCTCTACAACAGATGGTACCTTAACACCGCGCTGTACTGGGGCGCCGTGATAGGTCCAATGGCAATATACCGCTTTATCTGGCGCTACTTTGAAAGCACAATAATCGACGGCATTAATCCTGCACTCCAGCACTCGATGGTCTATATGTCAAGGTGGGTCAAGGGTAGCCAAACGGGCATCACGCAGACATACCTGTACGTATTTGCCGCGGGCATACTGGTAGTGGTGATGCTGTTACTGTTATAGGTGATTGAAATGGTTGACCTGACATCTACTCCAATACTTGTGACGGTAATACTAGGCGTAGTAGGCCTTGCCATACCCGTTATAGACGCTGGAAGGCGCGAGCGCGGAATTGATAGAAATAAACTGTACAGCGCTATCGCGTTCGGCGCGCTAGTCGTGGCAATGGGTATCGTGCTGCTCCGAGTCTTCACGGGCGAAGTACTTCCTGCAGTAGCTTTCTCTGAAGGTGTGCTTGTTGACGACATGTTCGGTTCGTTCTTTGCAGTAGCACTTCTTCTTGTGTCATTGATGATGACTGCGTCGTCGTGGAACTTCTGGAAGGGAAGAAGCAACCCGGCGGCATACTACTCGCTTCTGTTGCTATCGAGCATAGGCATGGTGCTGATTGCATATTCTACGGACCTCGTAATGCTGCTGGTCGCATGGGAGCTCATGTCGCTTCCTACATACGCGCTCGCGGGCTTTGCCAAGCGTGATCCTATCTCGAACGAAGCAGCAATAAAGTATTTCATGTTCGGTGCGCTCTCATCGGCACTCCTTGTATTTGCGATTGGCCTTGTCTACGGCATTACAGGTACTACGAACATTGGCGAATCCATTCAGGCCATGGTGAACCTAGACGAGGCGATGGTGCCTGTCGGGCTACTGGCAGTTGCGCTATTCGTCG
>CAZPIL010000125.1:0-5203 GCA_964586705.1 uncultured Nitrososphaera sp.
ACTTTGAGGAAATTGCCCGGAGATCAAAGGTCATAGGAGCTGTCAAGCACGTCTACGTGGACGCCAAAGCCGAGTTTGCCCGCGACTATGTCCTTCCAAGTATCAAGGCAAACGGCCTGTATCAGGGCAAGTATCCGCTTGCGACTGCCCTTGCGAGGCCTCTTATTGCTGCAAAGACAGTCGAGGTAGCTCAAAAAGAAGGAGCCACTGCGATAGCACACGGCTGCACGGGAAAGGGCAACGACCAGATCCGCTTTGACGTGACGATGCGAGCGCTCAATCCTGATTTGAAGATAATCGCGCCTATCCGGGACATGAACCTTACACGCGACATCGAGATAGAATACGCAAAAGAACAGAACATCCCTGTAAGCACAGAGGCCAAGAAGTACAGCATTGATCTGAACCTCTGGGGCAGGGCAGTGGAAGGAGGCGATATAGAAGACGCAGACTTTGAGCCTCCCGAGGAGGCTTTTCAGTTCATAGATTTCAAAAACGACAAGGCCGGGTACCTTGAAATCGAGTTTGACGACGGTATTCCCGTAGCAGCAGATGACAAGAAAATGACTGTTATAGGCCTGATACAGTACGTGAACGACAAGGCCGGCGCGTACGGTATTGGCATAGTGGATCATATCGAGGACCGCGTGGTGGGAATAAAGTCACGCGAGGTGTATGAAGCTCCTGCGGCCATTGCCCTTATTGAGGCCCACCGGGATCTTGAAAAGATGGTCTTGACAAAGCACGAGCTTGCATTCAAGAAAATGGTTGACGAGCAGTGGGCGTGGCTCGTATATGCGGGCCTGTGGCAGGACCCGCTGCGTTCAGACTTGGATAGGTTTATAGAAGCGACGCAAAACCGCGTTAGCGGAAAAGTGCGCCTGAAAATGCAAAGGGGTTCGCTGCGCGTGGTTGGACGCAAGTCGCGCTATTCCCTATACAAGAACGATCTGGCGACGTATGCGGCCGGATCGACCTTTGACCAGAGTCTGGCAAAGGGCTTTGTTGAGCTGTGGGGACTGCAGTCGATAATCGCAAACTCGATTGCAGACGCGGCCGGCAAGAAACAGCAGCAACAAAAAGGAGGTAACAACAAAAAATGAAAAAAGAATGCCAAGAATGTGGAGCCGACATCAACATCCCCGAGGACGCGGTGGTTGGAGAGATAGTCACCTGCCCTGATTGCGGAGGCGACTTTGAGATAGCTACCAAGACTGCGGACAAGGTGGATCTAAAGTCGGCAGAAACAGTAGGCGAAGACTGGGGACAGTGATGGCCCAAGTCTGCATAATCTACGACAAGGTGCGCTTTGAGGAAAAGGTACTCTACGACAAGGCGCTCGAAAAAGGCGTCAAGGCACAGATGGTTGACGCCAAGGCCGTGACGGTCAACACGGAGAGCAAAAAGGGCGACCTTTCGCTGGGCGACGTGATTATGCAGAGGAGCGTTAGCCATTACCGGGGCCTCTATCTGACAGCCTGCCTCGAATTTCTTGATTTTCCTGTTATCAACAAATTTTCGACCGCTGAGATATGTGGCAACAAACTCGTAACATCGCTTACGCTTGCAAAGAACAACATCCCTACACCAAAGACGCAGCTTGCATTTTCCGCCGAGACTGCAATGGAGATGATGCGCAAGACTGGTCTACCCCTGGTGCTCAAACCAATAGTCGGATCATGGGGCAGGGGCGTGTTCCCGCTGCGCGATGAAGAGACTGCAAGCATGATAGTCGAAATGAGGGAGGAAAACGACAGTCCGCTTTCAAGGATATATTATGTTCAGGAGATGGTAGACCGGCCTCCCCGGGATGTGCGCTGCATAGTAGTGGGCGACCAGATCGTGACTGCAATCTATCGCTACTCTGGTGAAGGCGAGTGGCGCACCAATGTGGCACGCGGGGGCAAGGCCGAACTTGCGCCTGTGACAAAAGAGCTTGAGGACCTGGCGCTACGGGCCGCAAAGGCAGTGGGTGCCGGCATAGTGGGTGTCGACCTGATGGAAGACAAGACACGCGGACTTGTAGTGCACGAAGTAAACAATACCGTGGAGTTTCGAGGAGCCTCTGCTGTTTCGGTAAATGACATACCCGGCGCGATGATAGACTATGCAGTCAGCATCGCAAAGCGATGACCAGAATTGGTCACAATTAACCTCTATCGGGTCAAATATGTCCAAAAAATATAAATTGGTATCTTCAAGGCTTGATTCTCATCCATAATGATAGCGGAGGAAATTGTGAATTGAAGGTCGGAGTAGTTGGCGCTTCAGGCTATGTTGGGGGCGAGCTTTTGAGACTTCTTGTCACCCATCCCAAGGTTGAAGTCAGCATGGTGACTTCAAGGGCCAAGGCCGGCGACTATGTGCACAGAGTGCACCCTAGCCTCAAGGGATTCATCGACCTGACATTCTCGCCAATGGACATGGAGAAGTTGGCCAACACCTGCGACATGGTGTTCACCTCCGTGCCGCACGGCAAGGCCAACAAAATAGTCAAGGACCTGTATGACAGGGGAGTCAAGATAATTGATCTTTCAGCCGATTTCAGGTTGAGAAACCCCAAGGACTACGTTAAGTGGTATGGATGGGAACATCCATTCCCGGACATGCTCTCAAAGAGCGTGTATGGCGTGCCAGAATTTCACCGCGAGGAGATAAAGAAGGCGCAGCTGGTATCGTGTCCGGGCTGCATGGCCGTGACATCGCTTCTAGCTCTCAAGCCCATGATAGAAAACAACATCATCGACACGGAGCATGTTGTTGTAGATAGCAAGATAGGCTCATCGGGTGCCGGTGCCAAGGCTAACGCAGGAACGCACCACGCCATGCGCTATGGCGTCATCAGGCCATACAAGCCTGCCAAGCACAGACACACAGGCGAGATAGAGCAAGAGCTTTCGATTGTTGCCAAGAAGCAGATCAAGGTCAGCATGAGTCCACATGCAGTCAACATAGTCCGCGGAATACTGACTACGAACCACACGTTTTTGAAGCGCAAGGTCGAAGAGCTGGAGCTGTGGAAGATGTTCCGCAACTCGTACAAAGGCGAGCCATTTGTCAGGCTGATTCGCGACAAGAAAGGCCTCTACAAGTTCCCGGATCCCAAATTCGTGGTAGGTTCGAACTTTTGTGATGTAGGCTTTGACATAGATGAGGATAACCAGAGAGTAGTCGCGCTTTCTGCGTCAGACAACCTTATGAAAGGCGCAGCAGGCTCGGCGATACAGAACATGAACGTGATGTTCGGCTTTGAAGAGACAGACGGCATCAGGTACACCCCTCTGACACCGGTATGATAGTCATCAAGATAGGTGGAAGCGTCGTTGACGGGCTGCATCCGTCCACACTTGCCGACATCAAGATGATTGCAGAAAAGGAACAGCTGGTGTTTGTGCACGGTGGAGGCAAGGAAGTGACATCGACAGCCACCAAGCTGGGCAAGGAACAAAAATTCATTGTATCGCCCGGAGGTGTCCGGAGCAGGTACACCGACAAAGAGACTGCTGACATCTACACAATGGTCATGTCTGGCAAGATCAATAAAGCAATAGTGAGCATGCTCCTGCGCCAAGGGATAAAGGCCGTGGGGATTGCCGGAATCGATGGTGGCGTACTGAAGGCAGAACGCAAGAAAAAACTCGTGATTGTAAATGAAAAGGGCCGCAAGATGGTAATAGATGGCGGCTACACTGGCAAGATAAATGCCGTTGACCCTGCACTCGTCCACAGCCTAGTCTCAAGCGGCTACGTGCCAGTCATATCTCCGATAGCAATTTCAGAAGAATTTGACTTTCTCAATGTCGACGGCGACAGGGCGGCCGCGTACGTAGCAGGCGGCATCAAAGCCGACAGGGTTATCTTCATAACAAACGTGAACGGCCTTATGCTGAACGAGAAACTAGTTCCATCACTGACGCTGGAGAAAGCAAAGGAAATCCTGCCAAAGATTGGCTTTGGAATGGAAAAAAAAGTCCTCGCCTGCACGGAGGCGCTGGATATGGGAGTCGGAGAGGCGATAATTGCATCCGGCCAAGTTGACAATCCGATATCCTCTGCGATTGCACATACCAACTGCACGGTGATAACCCCGAAATGAACGGCGAAGATAACTATCTGGGCACGCTTTACCAGCGCTTCTCTGTAAACATCGCAAGGGGCAAGGGCGCGCAGGTGTGGGATGTTCGGGGCAAGGAGTACATCGACTGCATGGGAGGCTACGGCGTTGCGCTCGTCGGACATTGCAACGACAGGGTTGTATCTGCTATCAAAAAACAGGCCGAGACCCTCATAACTGCGCACATGTCCGTGTATAACGAAACGCGCCTTGAGTTCATGAAGAAAATGTCTGCTCAGGCGCCACCAGGGCTGACCAAGATGTTCTTTACAAACTCGGGTGCCGAGTCAGTCGAAGCGGCGCTCAAGTTTGCCCGCAAGTTTACCGGCAAGCCCGGCGTCATCGCGATGAACGGCGCATACCATGGCAAGACCTTTGGCGCGCTGTCAGTGACGTACAGCGAAAAATACAGAAAGTCATTCATGCCTCTTCTGGAGGGTGTAAAGTTTGTTCCTTACAGTGACCCTTCAAAGCTTGAGGACAGCATAGATGACAACACCGGTGCAGTCATTCTTGAACCCATACAGGGCGAGACCGGCATAATTATCCCACCAGCTGACCTGATACCTAAGATCCGCGAGATATGCGATCGCAGGAACCTCGTTCTGATATTTGATGAGATCCAAGCAGGGCTTGGCAGGACAGGCAAAATGTGGGCAGGACAGAATTGGAACACAACGCCGGACATAATGTGCCTTGCAAAGGGCATAGCGGGAGGCGTGCCGATGGGCTTGGTAATGACAACGCCGGAAATAATGGATTCTATAAAGCTGGGTGAGCACTCTTCCACGTTTGGCGCAAGCCCTCTTGCCTGCGCCGCCGCATCAGCTACTATGGATGCACTGACACAGGATGGCCTTGTTGAAAATGCCGCAAAGAATGGCAGGTTCTTCAAGGAAAAGCTGCAGAGCCTCAAAGAGCGCCATAAAATAATCCGGGAAGTCCGGGGACTGGGAATGATGCTAGGCGTCGAGCTCCGCTTTGAAGTAAAGGATGTGCTTTTTGACGGAATTAGTCAAGGACTACTGATGCTATACTCTGGAAGAAACATCTTGCGCCTGCTTCCGCCACTTGTCATGGATGAAGCGA
>CAZPIL010000126.1:0-5193 GCA_964586705.1 uncultured Nitrososphaera sp.
GTGGACTTCGTTGATTTCCATCGCGTCTTCTATCAAGATATTGCTACCGGGTTTTAGGCCAAAAGAAATAGCCGGTACTGCTGGCTTGACCTTTGTACCTGCTTCGACGACTAGCAATGGGATCTCTGCCATGGCAAGAGCTGCTCGTGTTATTATTGCCGGCGTTGGTTTACCATCCGGTGTTGCAGGCACCCCCGGTATGCACCTACATTTTCCATAATGCAGAAATTCCGCGTCTGCCGATGGCGTAAGCTTTACCAGCTCAGAGTTTGCGCCTGCAATGGTCAGACCGGGAATTTCGCTTATAGTCGTATGAGATATTACACATACAAATGCCTGCCTTACAGTCTCAAACTTTGAGATCGCCTGCTTGCTACCGAAAATGTCTGGATACAGAGTCAGTCAGCCACCGTAGCCCATGAACTCCAGAAACTCGCTTTCAGTACGTGGTTGAAGAACATAGTTGAATTTTTTCTCATGTCCTATAGTTGAAGTCGGTGTCGGACCATAGTCGTGTCCCGGATAAATGACAAGCTCTTCGTCAAACTTTATTATTTTCTCAAAAAGGCTGTGATACATCTCTTTCGGATCACTCCCCGGCAAGTCAACTCTGCCGCAGGCACCAACAAAAAGCGAGTCCCCTGTGAATACAAGTTGGTCTCTTAATATCAGACATATGCTGTCTTTCGAATGACCCGGCGTATGTACCACGTCTAGATCTATGTTGCCTATTGATATTTTGTCGCCCTCTCTTACTGTGGCGTCTTTATCTATCTGCGATTTCTCGTGTTGGACTACTCTGGCGCCGGTCACCTTGGCGACCTGCTCGTTTCCAAGCACATGGTCAAAGTGTGAATGCGTATTTATGATGTATTTTGCAGTCCAGCCTTTTATCTTCAATACCTCAAATATCTTTTCAAGGTCCCACGACGGGTCTATGACAGCAGCCTCATCTGTTTCTTCGTCTGCTATGATATAGGTAAAGTTTGACATTCTGCCAACTAATATCTGTAGCAGCTTCAAAGGACTCCTCTCTCTGCTTCTGGCGGTATCCCTATCTTTTCTATATGTACCTTGCCGGTGTATTTCTTTGCGCCTTTGCCTGCAAGCCCTGTCTTTATGCGGTGGAATGTTATTGTCGCTTTTGCCCTGATGACTTTTTCATGGATCTCACCTGTATTGGGGTTAAATCCTGATGGCACATCAATAGCAAGCACATATGCCTTTGACTTGTTGACAAGATCTATTGCAGTGGCATAAGGCTCTCGAACCTCTCCACGTATTCCTGTACCAAATATGCCGTCTAGGATAATGTCTGCATTTGCTATACGCTTTTTTATCGCATTATTAATTTCTCTGCCGAATATTATCTCGATGCTATCCATCTTCTCTATTATGCGCCAGTTAAGCTGCGCCTCCTCGCTCTTTATCCCTGATGGGCCCCCTAACAAGATGACTGTTGGCCTTACACCGTGGCCAGTAAGATGGCGGCACGCCACAAACCCATCTCCGCCATTGTTCCCAGTGCCACATACGGCGACAATTTTTTTGCCTTTAATGTTCTTGAACTTGGTTGTCACAAAATCTGAAATACCGTGACCGGCATTTTCCATCATCAAAAAGCGCTTCATACCTATGACTGTATGGCCGTTCTCCTCTACCCTGTACATCTGGTCAGACGATATGGCTCTTTCTTTCATCTGAAAAGCAGATCGCTTCCAACATAAAAACTAATTTTCTTTGTTTCTTGAAAGGAATTCTCTCAAACCTTCATCTATACTTGCCACGTCACCTAGAGTTAATTCGTCAGGCCTGTCATCTCGGATCCATGTAATGTATCCATCATTGTCCACAATTATCATTTTGGATCTCTCCAGAAATCGTAAGATGACATTTATCTTGTAACCTTTCATGGATGGCAAAAGTCTTCCGAGGTCTCGAAGCCGCGGGTAGCCATCAAAATTTCTGATTGCTTTGAGAAACTCTTCAATCTCTTGCTCTGTTATCTCATTTGCTGGCCTTGTCTTCCTGCTCTGTTTTCTGCGCTTCATTTCAGGAACGGGAATTCAAGTGTCGACCTTTCAAGGCGCAGAACAGGTACATAAAGCGACTGTGCATCACTTCCAAGGTTGTCTACGTACGTAAAGTCTCCTGTGAGTCTTTTGAGCTGGATAAACTTCTTCGCCGGCTTGCCTTCGTGCGTTACATAATGCACTGTAGAACTCCCTACCGCGCCAGTCTGAACAAAGAGCACATCTTTGCCATTATGGTTCACATGGTATAACATTGGGACTACACCTAGCATGGACTGCGACGAGTATATTATGACCTTGAGCATGTCGCCGAGCTCCTCGTACTTCAGGTAGACGATTTCTGTCACGCTGAAGGTATGATTACTACGACATATTTCCTTTTTGCATGCATTCGCCTATTCGCTTCTCCGCGATTCTAATGTATTCCTCATTTGTATCATAACCAACAAAGTGTCTATCAGCCTGAAGAGCAGCAACACATGATGTACCTACCCCGCAGAATGGGTCCAGAATGATATCACCTGCAAATGTGTACAGCTGTATACACCTATAGGGTAGTTCGATTGGGAACGGCGCAGGATGATTCACTCTCCTTGCCGACTCCGCAGGAAAATCCCAGATGCTTTTTGTGTACTGCAGGAATTGTGCCTTCGAAATTGTGCTCTTTTTAAGACTCGTCTTTCGAGAGAATTCGCCCTTTGAAAACACAAGTATGTATTCATGTACGTCTCTAAGCGTCGGGTTTGATGCTGATTGCCAGCTTCCCCATGCAGTTGATGACCCTGCACTTGAGCCTTTATTCCAAATGACTTCTCCTCGCATATGAAAGCCGGCTGCAAGCATGTCCTGAATCACATAGCTATGTAGGGGTATGTACGGCCTTCTGCCAAGGTTTGCAACATTGATACATGCACGCCCGCCATTGACTAGAACGCGAAAGAGCTCCGCGAAGACATGCTGTAACAAGCAACGATATTGCTCAAGGGTAAGGTCAACATCGTACTCCTTTCCCACGTTGTATGGAGGTGACGTAACTGCGAGATGAATACTTCTGTCGGGAAGCTCATGCATGTTTTCGCTACTCCTGCAAAATAGATGATCGATCGATTCTGGGGGCACAGGGTTTTCATGAGTAATCGCCTTGTCTGCTTCTTTCCGAGCATAGATCTTGCGGCCATAGAATTCAGACGCATCGTGACTTTCTCTCCGTGACACTCCGAAGTTGCTTGTCCTTGTGGGAACCCGCCTTGGCAATGCATTCTGGATGTGGACTGCACCTTATAAATTCCGGCGAGCGTGAAAACACATATGGCAGAGTAGACCCTATCAATGTAAGCTGCCAAGACACGCTGCATGCAGTTAGTTTGTCTGCCGCAAGGTGAACATTTGCACCGTCGTAATTACTATCCCGCTATATGAAGATGTACGATAGAATAAACACTGCTGTTGATTACTGAACATGCGCATTAAGTCACAAAGATATTTATGCAATACACATTTGTGATAGAAGCGGATACTTTTGGCCGACTCCATCTCACACGATGTACTTATCATTGGGTCCGGCCTTGCCGGACTTCGTGCCGCCATATCGGCAGCTGCCTTTGACAAAAACCTGAGTATCGCAGTATTGTCAAAAGTACAGGTGATGCGTTCTCACTCGGTTTCTGCAGAAGGAGGTACTGCGGCAGTTCTGTATGAAGAAGAGGGCGATAACCAAGAGTCTCACATATATGATACAGTAAAGGGAAGCGACTTTTTAGCAGACCAAGATGTGGCAGAACGCTTGGTGCGCAACATGCCCTTTGAGATCTACCAGATGGATCACTGGGGAATGCCTTGGTCGCGACGTAAAGATGGCCGCATAGCACAGCGCAAATTCGGTGGCTACTCTTTTCCGCGAGCCACGTTTTCGCAAGACAAGGTTGGCTTTTACGAGATGCAGACGCTATATGATACCTGCCTAAAGTATGAAAATATCCACTTTTACAATGAATGGTTTTGTACCGCGATACTGCGAGATTCAGCCTTTCGCGGCGTGACTGCCATTGAAATGAAGAGCGGCAACTTTACAATATTCAAGGCACCTGCAGCTATACTGTGCACAGGAGGAGCAGGCCGAATATACAGCTTCTCTACGTACGCGTTCTCGTCTACTCCTGATGGATTGGATATGGCTTTCAGATCTGGTCTTGCCATGAAGGACATGGAATTTGTACAATTCCATCCGACAGGAATCATGCCTTCTGGTATACTGATAACGGAAGGTGCAAGAGGGGAAGGAGGTTATCTATTAAACAGCAAGGATGAGCGCTTTATGAGCAAGTATGCGCCTGGCAAGATGGAACTTGCTCCCCGAGACGTTGTATCGCGCTCTATGATAAAGGAAATTCAGGAAGGCAGGGGTTTCAAGCATGAAACAGGCTTTGAATGCATGAAGCTAGACTTGACCCATCTCGGGGCTGAGCGCGTAAAGGAAGTCCTTGCTGGTATCCGTGAGATAGGCATCAAGTTCTCTGGAATAGATATCATAGATGAGCCCATAGAGGTGAGACCTGTGTGCCACTATATGATGGGTGGCATACATGCAAACATTGACGGCGCCACAGAATTACCTGGCCTTTGGGCAGCAGGCGAGGCAGCCTGTAACAGCACACACGGTGCAAACAGGCTCGGCGCCAACTCTACATCCGAATGCATAGTTTGGGGCAGAATTACTGGCGAGCTTGCTGCTAGGCATGCAGCAGCTGAAAAACCGCGCGCATCTAGTATTTCGAATGAGCAGGTGACCGCGGAAGAAAAGCGTATCTATGACGGCCTTTTCCGTGGAGCCGGAAGTGTCAACCCCTATGATGTGCGTAAGGAGCTTACTGACACGATGGACGATAAGGCATATGTCTTTAGGAATGAGGAAGGACTCTCATACGCGCTAAAAAAGGTGCGAGAGCTACAGGCACAAATGTGGAAGCATGTCGATGATAAGGCCAAGGAGTACAATACCAATTTTACAAATGTTATGGAAATAGACTCTATGCTTCGCACGGCAGAGGTAGTTTTGATGGGTGCGATCAACCGCAAAGAATCACGTGGAGCACATGCACGTACGGACTACCAGATGAGAGATGACGTCAACTTCTTAAGACATACGCTCGCTTATCATACT
>CAZPIL010000127.1:0-5175 GCA_964586705.1 uncultured Nitrososphaera sp.
GTGCCCCACAAAGGCCATATTCTGGATGAGGCCGATGGACTATACCCCCGGACAGCCAATCCCACTGAAGAAGAACGGTATCTTCGTGAAGGGTTGGGAAGAAGGCTAAACGCCTCTTTTCTTTTCTTTTCTTTTTTACTTTAACGCTTTAATAGTGCATTTTCTACACGCTTAACCGTGGTTGACTGGGACGAACAGGTAAAAGCGCACTTTTTCTGGGTCTGGGGAGAAGAAGGAGGCTTTATGAGGCATGGCAAGGAAGGCATGCTTGTCATAACCGACAAGAGGCTTGCTTTTATCAGCAAGACGGAGATGAAGTATCCCGCGCATGATGCCCATTCTAGGCGACAGCTTTATCGATTCCAGGCTGGTGAGAACGTCTTCCGTCCTGCAGAAGGCTATGGTGTAAAAGAGCTCGAGGCCGACCTAGACAAGAGCCCAGATAACCTAGAGGTACCGTACAGGCAGATATTGGACATAGTGCAGGAGGAAAAGAGATGGGGCACTCTCCTCAAGATCAAGATAAACCTTGGCGACAAGGCAAAGACGATGAGGTTCTCGATAGTCAAGGGCTGGGTGAAATATCCTGCAAAGGACCCAATCCAGTTTCAGAAAAAGGTCAACTGGTCGCCTCTCATATCGCTCGTAAAAACCGCCTCAACCTAAGGAAGGCTAACCAATATATTTGATCTGGAACCTGCTACGATCAGCAACGACCGATTAATGACAAAAGCATTCATTTTCATCAGCACCGAGACCGGTGTTGAGCCGCTCCTACAAGAGGAGATCAAACAACTTGACGGCGTAAGGGAAGTCTACCAGCTTTTCGGCGAGTACGACATCTTGGCAGTGATCGATGAAAGGGACGAGAAAGAGATCCGAAAGACCGTATCCTGGGAGCTCCGTAGGTTAAAAGGGGTACGCGGGACTAACACAATGATAGTGGCAAGGTAATTATTGAGTCGCCTCCAACAAGCGGTAATTGCCAAAAAAGCTGTTTGTGATAGGAGTCGGCCCCGGCTCGCCTCTGTACCTCACAGACGCGGCCAAGGACGCGGTACGCAAATCACAATATATCGTCGGCTACAAATACACCCTCTCGACCATTGAAGGAATAATCGACAGAAAAAGGCAGCAAGTGTTTGAAGTAACGATGAAGTCGCAGGAAGACGTCTATCAGGATGTCTATAGAAAGATGAATGCCGACGAATACTGCACGGTTCCCTTCACCGGTGATGTCAACTTTTCCGAGTCTGAAGTAGTTGAGAGGCTCTTGGAAATATTCGGCGAGGATAACGTCCAGATAATACCTGGCATAAGCTCGATCCAAATAGCAGCGGCAAAATCACGCGTACCTACAGACAAGGCACTTGTTATTACGTTCCATGTGACAGGCGACATAGAGCAGAAAAAGAAGGACCTAGTGCAGGCAGTGAAAGACGGAAGGAGTGTCATCTTGCTTCCAAGACCCTGGCCACGCGATCTTTCAAAGCACTTCATGCAGTCTGACATAGCTAAATTCTTGAAGCAGAATGATATCGACACGTCAGAGCTGAAGGTATGGGTTTTTGAACACTTGACTACTGACAAGGAAACGACTTTTCAGGGAGTCGTCAGCGACCTTGAGGGTAAAGAATTCTCAGACCTGTCTGCCATGGTGATAGACCAGGCAAAGAGGCAGACCTACCTGGATTTTTAGCAACAAAACTTCTGCTTCCTAGGTACTTGTCCAATCCAATTCTGAATCGTCTTTATATATTCAAGAAGGGCTTTTAGAGTTTGATATGTCAATGGAAAAGCCTGTCGACATGAGGCAGGTCCCGGCTAGATATTGTGCAGAATGCGGGGCCAAGGTGCCCAAGTCACAAAAGACCTGCCCGGCTTGTGGTGAGACCCAATAGGGGCTTCCCCCTCCTTTTTGTGTAACTTTAAAACGTGCGACTGGCTTCTAGTCGTACATGAATGAATATCCCGTCTCTCAGAGTTTCAAGGTACTTGACGGCCACGACCTGTACAGGAGCCAGAACCTGATAGTGGCGCTCGTGGTAGTGGAGAGCCAATTCGGCAGGGATCTCCGGCTCTACCGGTGGATGAAGTGAAATGACCAGTGGAAGGTTGACCTCTGTAGGATGAGCGTCAAGCGCTGGAATTGGGGCGAGGTGGCCGCGAAGGCTCAGGAGTTTATCTCAAAGTATAACATCGGCGGCCAGTCCGGACCAGCCGAAGAGGCCTAGGATCCAAGGTCGAGATTCAGACCGCCTAGTTCCTGTATCATCCACCACTCGACGACAGCGCCGGCAAACAGCACGGCGGCCGCAATCCCGATTTCTATTGCAGTGGGCATGGCATATTCCCGCCAGTGCTTTTTCTTTGCAAACTGGTAGACAAGAAGTCCGCTCCTTGATATCGCAAGACCATATACGAATACTTCCATTACCCCAAATGGCGTTATGAGTATAATCTGTGGCGGGACCTCTGCAAGCACGGGCTCATTCTCTGCTATGGCAGAAAACACATTGCCGGTGGCATAGCCGGAAAACGCTCCTAGGGCCACGCCAAAGCCGGGTATAAACATCCCCAGCGCTATGCGCATGTTGTTAAGGAAAATGCCGCTTTCGTCTATGCCTTCTATCTGATCGGAAAACTGCTCGCGAACTTCCCTTGCTTCGGCAGGCGTCATCTCTACTGCTGCACCGACAGAATATGCAGTAAAAAATACCGCCGCGCCTATAGCCAAGTACAGGGCGCGCCGGCGAATATCAAAACGCAATGAAGTCCATTGACGTTGATTCTATAATTAGTTTTTTGTACATAGTTTCCATACACAAAGCGCTGTTGAGGTTGTCCAACAAGTTTGTTTTTATTGTAGGGAAGCTTTACCTATGAGGTGAACGCCGGAGAGATCGACATCCCGTCTCTTTTGCCGCAATTTTTCTCTCCGGCGACCGGACCGACCGATTTCATTGTGCAGGATTTTGCAATAGTCATGATAATTGCGGCGGTCATGATAACCATTACCTACAAGTTGAGACAGCCCATGGTGATAGGCTACATCCTTGCAGGAATAGTCATAGGGCCGTTTACTCCCCCGTTCACGCTTGTCAGCAGCATAGACACCATTAACGCTCTTGCTGAAATAGGCATTATCATGCTGCTCTTCGTCATTGGAACCGAATTTCCAATGGCCAGATTGCGGGCCGTGGGGCGGATATCCATAGTGGTAGCGCTGGCAGAGTCGCTTGGAACATTGTTTATCGTGTTCTTTACGGCTCAGTACCTTGGTTTCAATTTCTTTGACTCGATGTTCCTCGCCCTCGCTCTTTCCATCACGAGTACCGTAGTCACCGTCAGAGTTTTAGAAGAGCTGGGAATGATAAAGGACAAATCTTCCACCCTCATTCTGGGAATTTCAATTGTGGAAGACATACTGGCCATCAGCATTCTTGCAGTGCTGGAGTCAGTAGCAGCGGCCGGCGGCGAAGTGTCAATTACAGACGTTTTGGTATCTATAGGCATAGTTGGCGCTTTCGTAGGCGGCGTGCTCTTTCTCGGCTCACGCTATCTGCCCAGAGTCATCGACAAAGCAGGCAAGACCAACGACTACGCGCTCTTGCTAATTGTTATCCTTGGGTTTGCCTTTGGCCTGTCGTTTCTGGCCAGCAGCATAGGTCTTTCTGTCGCAACAGGCGCTTTTCTTGCAGGAGTGCTTGTTGCAGAATCCAATAGCGCAGCGGTGGCAAGGATACTTACACTTCCCCTGCGCGACATGTTTGCCGCCATATTCTTCATCTCCATCGGAGCCCTTATGGACATATCACTCGTGCCTGCGTTTCTACCGACAGCCGCAATACTGATACTGACCTCATTTGGCTCCAAATTCCTGATAGTGACCGGCATCCTTGCAAAGACAAGATACGATACTGTCACCGCGCTCCGGACGGGCTTTGGCATGTCAGCCGCAAAGGGAGAGCTATCGCTGGTAGTCGTAAAGGGAGGCCAGGATGCCGGAGTTCTCAGCTCTAACATACTCCCATTGCTTGGTGTTATAACCATAGTAACCACGTTCATGGCCCCGTACGTTATCAGGTTTGGCCACAGGCTGCGGCTCTCAGAAGACAAATCAAGCAGGAAGGAAGGCCATCCATACGGATAGACTTGTTCAACAGTTAACCTGCCGAAATGGTTCACTCGATCATTGATTCGGTATTCGACTGCTTGACGTGCAAAGGTTGATGGTGTGGCCCCGAAGCGTCATTGGACCGGTATTTTTCAGCTGTCGGGGTTTCCAGTCAACCTCAACAACAACAGCAGGCAGCATGTGTTTTGTATCAACAGGACAAAAGCCTATCCAGCATAAAATACTCTCACCAATATAGTGCCTAAGGATCTATACTGCGTATATAGGCGGGTGCAAGCAGGTAAGTGCAAATACAAAATCAATGATGCCCTCTGCCCGGGTACAGCGCCAGTACGCTAGAACTGCTGCACATAGAATAAAGCGTCAGGCAGCTCGGCTCGTCGTTGTACATAGTATGTCGACCCTTCAGGTTCCTGTGCTTTTTGTAAACCTGCTAAACAGTCTGTCCCTTTCTGCTTTTTCTTCTTCTAAAATAGAAGCCACGGCTTGTTTTTGAAGCGACTCCAGGTACTGCACTGTTATGTCTATGTCATGTATGTTCCCAAGGATGTCCTGCAGCTCCTTGAGCCTATCTTCGGCCTTGTTGCCTTTGAGGATCTTTGATACCTTTTTCTCGTACGGCCTTTTGAGGCCTGAAGGCATCAGCTCGAGCGCATAGCGCAGCTTTTTCAGGTCCTTGCGCAGCTGATGCAGTTCTTCTACGGCCCCGCTGTCTGCCGTGACCGCAGGAAGTCTGGATTTTACTTTCCTGACAAACCTGTCGGCCACCCTGTCCATCCTTGATTCCAGATCCTTGTCTTCCAATCCATCCAGGCTTGCCGCCGGCAGGCCAGAGGCTAGCCTTGCCAAGCCAAGCGCGCCGGCCAACTCTGCCTTTCTCTTGTTGTCAAGCTTTGCGACAAGCTGGCTCAGGAGATCGCCGCAAGCATGCATCGCGATTCTGCTACGGATAATGTCACAGTCGCGCACGCGGCTGTTTGCCCTGAAAAATTTCTTGTACGTGTCTATCAGCCGGCGGTTGCGCCGGCGCAGTTCTT
>CAZPIL010000128.1:0-5136 GCA_964586705.1 uncultured Nitrososphaera sp.
TTTCCTTCTGTCACGGTAGATATGGGTGCAGTAAGGTTTGTATGTAATGGGGCAAAGGTGCTCAGACCCGGGATAGTTGATTTCGTGCAATTTAAGAAAGGTGATATAGTTGTTGTCAGGGATCAGTCACACGGCAAGATGCTTTCTGTAGGAATCGCGCTTGAGGATAGTGATAATGCAAAGATGATGACAAAGGGATATGTCATTGACAATCTGCATTACATTAGCGACAAGGTATGGGAAGCTCACAAGGAGATTTAGCAGCAAGCGTTAGGCGTATAGGCGCGAAATGTCATATTGAGCTTGGGGCGGACCGCCATTCCCATGGTCGATTTTGCCATGTGTTGCCAAATGTCGTGCGCACCGTCAGTAGAATGGTTCTGCCCCTTACTGTGGCATGCTGATTATATAACTGGGAATATTGCGGCACAACTTCTAGTGACTGTGCCAATATCCAACAAACGACTGTGCTTGACGAGTCCCCGCGGCTAGCCCGAAATAAACATGATGGAAGATCTAGTTCATCTTTATTGTTTCTTCCCTGGTTCCGTCTGTAGTAACAAACAGAATGTCGATGCCGTCACCTGAAGCCGCATCGCGCTGAATTGCTGATTTTATCGCTCTCACAGCTAGTTCTCTTGCCTTTTCTTCTGTCATGTCTGCCTTGTATTCTGAATCCATGATACCTAGAGCCATTTCCGCACCGGTGCCTACTGCTGCATAGTCATCCGGCAGTACTGAACCCAAAGGATCGAGAGTATATATCTCGGGTTTTTTGTTGATGCCCCCCACGATAACTTGAGTTAGGAGCGGAAAGTATCGGCGTTCAAACATGATAACAGACATGAGTTTTGCTACAGAGTTTGGCGCTACATCACGCCTTGTTTCTAGCTTGCGGATCTTGGCAAGAGCCTCGACCTGCCTTACTAACACTTGCATATCAGCTACCATGCCTGCACATGCAGCGCCCACCTGTGGGGTCACCGTAAAAGTCTTTTTGATGTTCTTGTTGACGACAAAGTGGCCAAAGGACACCCTCTTTTCGGCTGCCAGAATTACGCCACTGTCGTACGATATACCGACGACTGTTGCGCCCGGCATGAATTCAAACGCCATATCTATCGCTTTATCTCGCGTCCACAGTTAGATTTAGTCGTTTCTATCAGCGCTTCATCACAGAGTAGTCATGTATTCTGATGGCCTCTGAAACCAAGCGATTTTGGAGCTCCAAGGCATCCTTGCCTTCGGGGTGCTTAGAACTTGCTATTGATTCTGCAACCATGTTTATGATATGTCTTAGGAGGAATTCGTCACCCCTCGCAGATTCCGCCTTGTAGGTCGAGTTTGCCTTGTTGACGAATACTATGTTCTCGTTGGTAAAGCTATAACGCGAGTCTGACTCATCCTCGTATGGTATGACTTTGAATCCCACTCTCTTGAGTGCGAATGTCTTTTTCAATATCGGCCTCCTTACTTTTTTTGTCCTGAGGACCGTACCATCAGCCTGCCTTTCGTCAACTACGTTTACCACCTCGCCATCCGCCGCCGTGGTCTCATCGACAGGGACAGACTTGTATGATTGGGGCTCGACATGGTGCCCTGACTTTGACATGCCTCCACTTTCGGGCGCTAGAGGTTTCACTTCTTCGTATTCCTGTACTTGTGAACCTGATTTTTTCTTCTTTTCTTCCTTGCTGGTAGTTCTAACTACTTCCTTCACGTCCACCATCTCGTAGCCTTGAACTATCTCTTGGGGTTCAAAACCTTCTATTATAGCCTGTCCAAGCACCTTGTCTATTTCCCTGTATATCTTGGACTCTTCCCTGGTTATGAGGACGTCTTCATATTCAGTGAGGCTCGGAATAACAGTATCAATAACAAAAGTCTTCATGGCTTGGTTGAATTTGGTGTACTCTTCATCTTCTATGAGTGCAGACTTGTCCGCAAACCTCGATGTGAGCGTATCGCACCTGACGTAGCCAGTAACCCTTGCAAGTTTGGTCTCAAAGCCAAAGTTGCTACGTGTAACGATGTGGTTTCCTACCATAACTGCTATGCCGCGCTCCTCGTCTGAAAGAGGTCTTCTTGCTATTACGATTTCACCTGTTATCTTGCCACCTTCGAGATTGACAGGTATTCTGTGGCCCTGTATATCCGGAGCAGTTATCTTTTGTGCGCCGGATAGGTCCCACTCCTTGAACTTGTCTGCGGTCTTGAGGAATACCTCAAACATTGGCTGCCTTAAAATCGCAAGCTTACGAATTTCTTTAGTAAGCTTGATTGTTTCTATATCTGTCTTGGAACCTGCCATTATCAACTCTGTTCCGTTGCGCTTTAGTATTGGTGCCTTTAGCTCACCGAGTGAAGCATTTCCTTTGAAGAGGTTATCAAGGACGGCGCCATCAATCATGAATGCCTTATGAAAGCTTCCACGTCTAGTCCTTATCTTCATACTTTCAAATGAAGTGAGAAAAGAGAGCCTGCCAGTACCGTACCTTCCAGTCCTTATACGCTTCAGCCTGGGTGAAACGGACTCAATCCTCTTGTGCGGTGAGCCAAGCAAGAGGAACTTTTCTACGCTCTTCTGGTCCATTCCAGCATCATCTTCTATTGCAATCGAACCTCCTTGGAGAATCGTGATCAGGACCTTTGTGGCATCCTCGTCAAAAGCGTTTTCCACGAGCTCCTTGACTATCTCTGTAGGCGAAACCCATGTCTTTGTCGCGAATTCTTTGAAAAATGACGGATGAACTTTAAGCTGAGTGGCCATTTTCTCGTTGAGGAGTACCCGTCTGCCTTTATTTAATACTTGTCAAGAAATTCTTGACCCATTTGTCAGTGAGTTACGCCAGTAGACACAAGGTAGAAATCAGATGACGATGGGAAAACTAGTATGAAATGCAGGTGTGGGAGGAACATAAAGTCCTTTGAGGCTTGCTCACCCCTTGGGTGTAGTACCGTCAACTTATGCACAGGGTGCCTCAAAGAGACTCGCTTATGTTCTTGCAAGCTTCAAGAAGGCTTATAGCGTAGAATCGCACCCACTCTGCCAAGCGCGACCAACTGCGCGCCCTCTTCCATCTGTGCAGAGATTATCTCAAGACGTGCTCCTGTCATGGTGGCCAGCTCTTGCATGTAGTCGACAATATCCTTTTCTCCAACATCAAAATCCGAGGCACTGCACTTGGGGCACTGTTTTGACATCACATCTTGTTTAGTTTCTACTAGAGAGGCCCTGTCTACTATTCTTTCTTGAACATTGCCACATGTCTTACATGTGAAATCCAACTTGACATACGAGATATCACTTGTCACAAGGATAAGCTCTGCTATTCCACTTTTCATCATATTTATCACGTCAAATATGCCATAGATGCCAAGTTCTCTACCCGCGTGGACCTCACTCATGAACCTCTTTATCAGTTGCTTTTCTTCCATGACTCGGAACTCCGCTAGTATGCCATCCTTTTGTGCCTTGTCTATTATCTCGCGTACTCCTTCATCCCCGGAGTAGGAGGTATCAAGTGTAGCCAAGATGTTGTTCTGAAGCCGGTAGTCTAGGTATTCTTCCTTGAGAAAATTATCCTTAGTAGGTCCCGGGCCTCCGACGATCAAGCCCTTGACGCTATACTGGTTAATGAAAACAGCCTTGGCATGGTCTGCTACCCTGTGATAATATTCGTTGAGCTCATTTTCGCGCAGACGCTCAAAGCGCCGCGCGGACTGACCCCCTTGCCTGTGCTTACCGGATACTCCTGATGTAAGAGTATCTATAGTCTCCCACCTGTCGCCTGTCAGTATTCCAAGGCCTGCTTCTGTCGTATCGATAGCAAGCACACCCATAACCTTCTCGTCCTTCAGCATGTCCTTCAAGTGATCTGTCCAAAAATGGTCATCGCACCGGTATAGGCTTATTTGGATGGGCTTTGGGGGAAGAACTGAAAATAACTCTGTTTTTTCCTTACCTATTCCTTTGTCGTTTGGTATAGCGCCACAGAATACTACAAGTCCATTTTCTGGCGTTTCCTTGAAAAGTTTCAAATGCTCCATGGTCTTGCTCAAGGCATCCTGTACGTGCGTTCTGGTCAAATCCGACTTTATGTTAGACGCGGTGCCCGCTTCATCTCGCAACTGACCTATTACGTCGAAAATGGGCCTTCTTGGTGGTATATAGACCGTCACCAGCTCTGTACCATGACCTGATATGTTAGACAGCTCATTTATCATCTTGGTCAGCTTGTAGCGCTTGACCGAGTCCCACTTGCTGCCATTATCGTTTCCGCTGCCCATGTGAGTACCTGCAAAACGCCGCAAGCAGATAATATAAAACTACGTGCTTTTAGAGCAGCAAGGCAGTTTATTGAGCCATGGCATCATAAAGGATACAAACGTGTCTTCACGAGGCCTTAAGCCTATAACTCATTATAGTTCTGAATTTCCAGAAACCAATTTTTGCACCGTGTAAGGGAAGTGATTACGTCATTGTTAAACTCCGATTCATTCAATTTGCTGCTGTTATCAAAAATATCAAACAGCAGGGATTGACAAGTAATCTGTCAGGTATGTTGTCTGCAGGCGATAAAGCAGTTTATTTAGTCAGCAATGCTTAGAGCAATCACTTTAGCCAAGCCCTGATTATAACAGATAAACGCAAAAGTAAAGGACAGAGATCTCTTTCAGATGAACCCTTGTCGAAATATCATCCCGGTTCGTTGCAGACTACAAAGTTCTGGTATCTTTTCGACGGTCTTCCTGTTGACTTCTAGAACAGTGCAGATAATCACAATTTGGGGCAAGGAACTGTTATGGCTTTTGGCAGTAGAGGGGGCAACCTAGCATCTCTTATGCCAAATATGGCACTACATGGTTGTGGTTCGGTATCTGCTTTTCGCAAGCCTATTTAAGTTCTGGACACAAAAGAAACATGTTTGCTTCCTCGACTCGAATACATTAAACAGGCCCGCGTCAGGCTTGGCATAACGCAGCGTAAGCTGGCCTCTCTTACCGGAGTTAGCACTTCTATGATAAACCAGATAGAGTCTGGCAGATGCAAGCCTAGCTACGACACGGCGCGCAGAATTTTCGAAGTCCTCGCTTCGCTCGTCATTCGACCACCTTGGGCACCAGGAAAAATCC
>CAZPIL010000129.1:0-5104 GCA_964586705.1 uncultured Nitrososphaera sp.
AATCCCGACGGGCCCGCAAAAAATTATCGTACGTACCAGACAGCTTGTGCTCGATAGACAATGAGTGAAAACAGGAACCTACGTTTACGCTCAGAAACCCTGTCCCCGGTAATGCCTTGAGAAGGAGATAAGCCGGAAATAATCCGCGCGGCAGGCCCTGTCAGAAATGCCACCTAGCGTTGCTCTTCTTTGAGAGAATCAAGCATCTGTTTGCTTCTCTGCTCCTTCACCTTTGTCTGTGTCATCTTTTGGAACGTGTAGAAAATGCCGTGATCTATCTTCAGGTGGCTCAGAAATGCCATGCCGTCATTGACGTTATCTCTTACTATGAGATCGCGCCCGCAATAGCTGCACTTTATCACGTGTTCATCCGGCGCGATGTTCAATACCATTACTTGGCAGTTCAGGTATAAAGTTGTGGTGCCTGCTGTGCAGCATAGCTTTTATTTGATGCGCTTGGTATTTACTACACGGATGTTCGAGCCTTCTGTTTTCCTTGCAGCATTTCCGTATCTGTTCATGTCCGCCTTTTCGCTTATTGGCATAGCCATCGTCACAAAGTGGGTCTATGACGACAGAAAGTCGCAACGAGCCGGGCTTTGACAATCAGCCAGCCTGATAGCATGTGAATGTACTAATTTATGTCAGACCAGATGCCGCATGCATCACAAAAAACGCAGACTCCGAGGAAAGGTGAGGGATCATGTTTTTACATACAAAGAGTTGGTTAATCCGCCGGGCAATGCCTCTCAGGTGCCGGGCCCGCAGGTTTGGTAATCGTGCTGCCACTTGTCCAGAGTCGTCTTCAATGCCGCGCTGCCGGTCATAGAGTAGAGATCGCGCAACAAGTCAATGTATTCAGGATGTTCATGGTGCCGTTTGAATTCAATTTTTTCCGTACTGTACCAGGTACCACAGTCTTCCGTAAGGTCTGACGCGCCCTTTTCCAGTACAGGCATCCCGCGGTTAAATAATTCCAGTGCCAGCATGTCGCCAGTGTGTTCATAATAAGTGTGTAGGTCTATCATGCAATACATCTGGCTGTTTAATATGCGGCCGTTGATCTTTGCGTCGTTGTTACTGTCTACTGCCACGCCCCGAAGCCAGCCGTTATCATTGAGAATGGCAGAGTTGTACCCTGCAAGCACCTTTTGGGAAAATTCCAGGTATTTGCGATCTCTTGTTTGATCGTATTTCTCAATGCTCGCAATGAGCGCTTTCCCCTGGCCCTCGCAGCTGTACCAGGGCGGCGAGACTACAGAACGAAAGTACCAGGTATAATCATAGGGTATCAGGTAATAATCTCCACGGTCTTCATAGTTTGCCATGTGCCAGTCTGGATCTCTTATTAAATTTGGATGGTAGACTTTGCCTATGTGCAGACCATAGAGGTTTTTGTAGTCCACCATTGGGACATTATTTTCATCTTGGGTGACTTCGACGTCTTCCCAGCCTGTCCGGGAGATGTCTAAAACCCACATGGCCTGCCACGAATCGGTAACATGATATGCACCATACAATATTGCGCCCGAAAAACTCGCTAGCGTGATTATTATTATCATTATCATTATTTTTATGGCAGGCAGCTTGTACTTCTTCACCTGCGCAAGCTAGCAATACAGTATTCTTAAAGTTTCAAAAAATTGCTGCATACACACACACGCTTGTTTACCCACAAGGCAGCATGATGTCTAAGAAATTCACCACAGAACAGTCTTTTGTCCAAACCCGGGCGGTGTCAGGAGCCAGAGTAGGGAGAGAAAGAGAGAGAAAGAGAAAGAGAGAGACACGCATGCACACAAACACATGAAAATCACAGGCACGCAGATTCAGAATCGAATCGAACCTGTAGAACCTTTTTCCATTTCCCGGACTCGTGGCTCGATCTGTAGTAACGAAAGCCGATCAGGCATGAGCGCTGGCGTGACCCTATTGCTCAGGGTTGCCTCAAATCTCTCAGCCTGTTCCGGATGGTCACTTCGGTCACGCCCGCAGCTTCGGCCAGGGTTCTTTGGTTAACATGTTCGCCGTTTACCAGGGATGCCATGTAGAGAACGGATGCTGCAAATCCCATAGGATTCTTGCCTCCCCTTTTCTCCTTTTTTGCAGCATCATCCATAATACGCATTGCCTGCCGCTTTGTCTTTTCACTGAGCCCAGCCTTGCTTGCTATCCTGATGATGCACCTTACCGGATCCAGCAGCGGTATCTTGAGATCAAGTTCTGTCAGCACCATCCGGTACATCCTGGCCAGATCCTTTCGCTTGATATTGGAGTGCTCTGCTACGTCCCGAAGTGACAGCGAACTCCCAAGTTCCCTGCATGAAATGTATATGCATGCCCCTAAAAGGGACGAAATGGTCCTCCCCCTTGCCAGGCGCCTCTCGTTAGATTTTCTATACACATAGGCAGTTTTTTCCACCATCACACCAGACAAGTTGAGTTTGGTTTTCAGCCGGTTAAGCTCGTCAAAGGCTCGCTGAAGGTTCCTGTCCATAGAGGTGTTGCTGCGGCCCCTGCTGTCCCATGTCCTCCACCTGCCGATAGCAGAACGCACCGTCGCGCTCAGGGGCGCTCCTTTTGCATCGGTGTTTTCCCTTCCAATGACCGTAGCAAGCCCCATGTCGTGTCGGGCCAGCGAGGCAGGCCCTCCCGTCCGGGCTCTGTGAGCCGTTTCGGCACCAAAGTCGCGCCATTCAGCCCGCGTTTCTACGGCCTTATCTGACAATACCTGACCGCAGTCATTACAGACCGTCTCGCCGGATTCTAGGTCCGAGATCATGACTCCCTTTTCACATAAAGAACATAATGATGAAATTTGCATTACTATAACGGATAACAGTGTACAGTGGTGAGTGCATTATATAAAGGGGCGCAATCCCGCCGTCTCTGCTTCCACCATCACAGGAGCAGCTTTGCCACAGCCAATTGCGTTATGGCATCAAATCCAGTGCCATCTTCAGCTCGGCAAGCTCTTTTTCAACTACTGTCCTATCCAACTCTTCAGCATATTTTAGCAGGCGCTCGCAGGCTTCGATCTCTGCTTGGATAAAGTCTTTCTTGTCATGACAGAGTGCATGCGTCTGATCTACAAAGGCATAGGTGACTTTTCTTCCTGCACTTTTGCAGCCGCATGTTTTGGCAATAATAATGATAGATTCATTTTCACTTTGAACAATGTTCACAGCATGGTTATGCCTTTCGCGCTTATAAGGCTAGTACTGCATGTCATCGATCGGCAAGCCACTTGCATTGTGCAAAGTGACGCCCGATTGCAGAGCAGGATGGTGACTGCGCATAGCAAAGATTGAAGAGGGTCACATATAGCAACACCGGCAAGATCAGCTTTTGAGGCTCTGCCAAAAGCCGGTACAAGGCGGCCGTAGCAACAGTGTTGTGATGCTGCAGACGTGGGACGATCAGTTTTACAAAGAAATCCTCTCTGTGATGCCCTTGCTACATCCCATATGCCACATAGGAGAAGAAGACAAACTTTACTTTTCCAAAGACACAATCCCTCGGCGCATTTTCACGGTCACTAGGACTTGTGCCAGAGGCAGCAAAAATGTCACTCACAGAAACAGAGGCAGCCGCTTGAAGACAAGTGACTGAAAGAAGAGCAAGACAATCTGTTGAGGCTGGCAGACAATGAAAGATGACTATGATGACGATGATGAGAATAGCAGGTCATGCTCCGCCAAACATCCTTGCCAGAATGATGCTGCCCAGATAGACAGTCACTCCAACCCGGACAACCTTGCCTGCAGCCATTATTATCGCAAAGTTCCTGAGGTCGTACTTTTTTGCTCCAGCAGCCATGTGGATGATGTCTCCAAGCACTGGAATCCAGGGCGCCAGAAAAATCGCAATCCATCCATACTTTGCCAGGTAACCATGGCCCTTTTCTTCATCCGAGGTCTTGGAACTGTATCTGCTCAGGATCTTTCTGCCGGACCGTCCCAGGAAGTAGCCTCCAAATCCTCCGGTAACCGAGCCTGCCGCAAGCGTCAGAAACACAGAGAGCCTGTCATAGCCTCCCGCAAGCAAAGCAGACATGGCAAACTCTGTTGGAAGAGGCAGCGCGGTCGAGGCAAGGGCGCCGTTTAAGAATAGACCCACTAGACCGTACTTTATGAACAACGGATTGCTTCCAAGCTCTTGGAAGAAGGTCTGTGCCATCATGATGATGTCGTCGATTGTCATGGTTTGATTGCGCCAGATATACAGGCGTCCCGTGTGCAATTAAAGTTGAGTCTTTGATACTTGATGAATCTAGCTGCCAAGTTGGCAAATAATAACCCTTGGCAGACATGGTCAGTCGCTCAGGCCGAAATGATATTGTACGACTCACTCAAAAGCAGGCAGACTGGCATCAGGTGGAAGAAGAATAAGGTTAGTCACTTCTGATTTATCAGCAGAATACAAGAAATGAAATCCTCGTGTCTCGTTTCCAAACAGCGGCAATCGCAAGGAATATTGCTGCAATAAGAAAGGGTATTTAAAAAAATTGGTAGTTCTCGTGATCTTGCCGGATCATCTCCACTCTAAACTTTCGTAGTTCTCGTGATCGACCCCTATCGCTGTACCTTTGTGCAGAGCGCAGTACTGCTACTGCGGCTCATTGTACTGCATTTTCAAGACGGTTCGGCAAGGAGATGATCACAACTGCTGCGGCATATGCCGGTACAGGGTAAGCCTCGCCGCTGTCTTTCAGACTGGCCGCATCGCTGCAAAGTGAATTGGATTGGATTGGATCCAACTATGATGGCCTCTGTTCGGAGTAACCAGATTTGAATATAAAAAAGAGGTCGCGGTCCACAAATAGCCCTTTTTAAGCACGTTCGAAAAACCTGCCCTGTCTTTTTAAGTCGATTCGGAATATCTCTGCAGAGACTTTACAAAAGCTCTGCACCATCACCGCCCAGGCACGTTTTTGGTATTTCGCACCCCAGTGTCAGTCCCCGGGTTCTGTATTTTTCACGCGGGCCAAATTGATGCTACGTTCTAGGCAACCGCCTACCTGCTCATTCTTTCAAGCAGCAAGCCTAGCGAAAGCCATCGAGCGGGAGAGAAGATTGACGGCAAGGGGATGATGAAACCAGGG
>CAZPIL010000130.1:0-5003 GCA_964586705.1 uncultured Nitrososphaera sp.
ACCTTGTTACGGCTTTGCTTGCCATCTTTTTCGTGCCATGATGCCGGCCGATAATAATCGTCTTCAGCTTGTGTATGCCATATCCGGTTTTTGACGATATTGCGACTGAGTCTGATACTCCCAAGTCTTTTGCAATTCCTGATATCGCCTCGTCTGAGCCAACCTTGTCGTACTTTGTAAAGACTACGATAACTCTGGATCTGTCTACCTTTAGTTCTCCAAGTACCTGCATACATGTCATGTACTTTATCCTGATGCTCTGCACGTCTTCAGATGCATCAACTAGGAGTAGGACAGCGGCAGCTGTCAGAGATTCTTCAAGGGTTGACTTGAATGCATCTATCATGTACGTGGGGAGCCGGCTGATGAATCCAACAGTATCGGTAAGCAGCGTTTCCATGTCGCCTGTTTTTAGTGCCCGCGTGGTGGTGGAAAGTGTCGTGAACAGGCTGCCAGAGGTCTCTCTATGTTCGTCTGTTAGTAAGTTGAAAAGCGTCGTCTTGCCAGAGCTGGTGTAGCCGACGAGGGAAACAACAGGAAGTCCGTCTTTGGCCCTCTGCTGGTGGTAAAGGTCGCGCTTTTTCCTTGCACTATCCAGTTTTTCCTTGATAAACGACATGCGCCTTTTCAGCTCACGAAATTTTACATCTACAATATATTCGCCGCTTCCGCCCTTTCCAGGCCGCTCGCTTCCCGAGATCAACTTTACATTCTCCCGCACACGGGGTATCTCGTACTTTATCTCGGCAAGCTCTATCTGCAGTTTTGCCTCCGTGGTGGTGGCCCTAGAATGAAAAATATCAAGTATGAGCCGTTCTCTGTCTATGACCTGGGCACCTGTGAGCTTTTCCAAGTTGTATGCCTGCCTTGAAGTAAGGTGCTCGTCGACTATGACCTGCTCCGCGCCGGACTCTTTTACAGCCTGACTTATTTCCTCGGCCTTGCCTGAGCCTACCCCGTACTGGGACCGGTTCAGGTGCTTTGGCGTGAAAACTTTGATGATCTGGCGATCCGCAGAATCTACCAAGCTTTTAGCTTCCTCTTGAGTAAACTCATCGGGGTACGTCACGAGCAATACTTTCTTAGGCTTGTGGCTCATTGCAATCAGGACCAGTCCATGCAATCCTCAGCTGCATACTCGTTTCGATGGCCTCGAGAACACGTGTGGAAAGCATCGACACACATTGCTGTCTGCACACTTGCATTACTCCCTTCTGGGACATAAACCCCCGGGAACACCTCCCCGCACGTCTTGCACTTTAACATCAGCCTTGGCATTTAGCGTCTTCTGCCAAGCTGGAAGAAGAATTTATCACAGTTATAATAGATCATTCACGTATAAGAAGCTTCAAATAGTAACAACAGCAACAGCCTCGTAAATGTTCTAACAGGAGCGTTCCGGGTCTTCTTATTGCATAGATAGAAGGTGAAAGAGGATAATGACCAAAGGCTTCCCAGAAAATAAGATGGGAGAGGATAAGGTAGAGCCATTTTGCAGACACCTATTTTGACAGAATTATCCATACAGAACTTCATAGCAGTAACTCGATAAGGCGGCTCTTTAAGCGATAGATGTCTATAGCTGATGGTGAAATACAGAAACAGGATGATAATCGCTGCTGCCATCCTTGAAATAGCAGCAGGTGGAGCAAAAAGAACGCGGTTGATGTACGGAGCGCTTGTTTCGTACAGCCAGCTTGTAGAATATCTTGATGTTTTGACATCGCGGGGCCTACTGGACTATAGCGCAATCGAAAAAAAGTATCAGACCACCGAGAAAGGGCTGAGCCTCATAAAGACAAGCGAAGCACTACAGGGTATGATAGAACCAAAGAAGAACTTACTTGCCAAAGAGGCTATTTTGTAGTGAGCAGTTGCCGTACCATGCTGCACTTCATAAATCCCGCAAACGCGCATAGCCTTCTCCAAAGAGAAGACCTTGAACCGTTTACTACTACTGCCCTGCACTCAACATAATCGCAATCTATGGCTACCTGGAAGAGTTTTCTATTCTGTTTAATGACAGAATGTAGCATTAACGCTTAATTATTATAAACTACTATTTTAGACATAACTGAATTAGTCTACGGTCGTAGTATAAGGGATCTCTTGCGTGAAATGCCGTTTTACTTGAGCATATTAAAAAAGTTGGCCGCGTACAAGTTATTCCACAGCAAGCAGCCTATGTACGGATCGGTTGACGTTAACAACGTCTGCAACCTGCACTGTACCCACTGCTACTGGTGGCTCAATCGCAAAGAAGAACAGGATTTGACTTCAGAGGACTGGCAGAGGATAATCAAGGACACCTTTAACAAGAAGCGCATATTTATCACCACACTGGTAGGCGGCGAGCCAACCCTTCGGCCGGATATCATACAAGTCTTTTGCAAGGAAATGCCTAGGAGGATCTGCGTTGTAACAAACGCTACTTTTCCGCTCAGACGCTATGACGGATTGTATTTCTACTGGGTGTCGATGGACGGAACTGAGAAGGTACATGACAGCATAAGGGGGGAAGGGTCGTATGCAAAGACAAAGAAGAACGTACTCGATTATATCGAAGGTCCGGACCGCGATGGAAAGCCAGCATGGAAGGACATTTGGATATCGATGACCATAAACTCGCTAAATTACTCCACGGTTGAAGAGCTGATAGAGGAATGGCAAAGCAAAGTAAACAAGATAGGTCTTCAATTCCATACCCCGTTTGCCAAGGGTGACCCCCTGATGTTGCCGTTTGGGGAGGTGCGCAACCAAGTGGTCGACAAAATAATCGAGATGAAGAGAAAATATCCCAACTTTGTAGTCAATCCTGTCAAGCAGTTATCACTCATGAAAGGCAATTGGGGAGGAATTGGGACTACTCCTGTAAATTGCCCGACTTGGACAATACTTTCTCTTGACCATAAGGGAAGAGTAAAACAGCCGTGCTGCATCGGAAGCTCCGACCCAAAGAGCGCTAGACCGATATGTGAGGACTGCGGCCTTGGCTGCTACTCGGTAATGCTGGCGCAGGGGATACGCGGCGCTTAACATGAACGGTGGCTTCGATCATTTCTTCTACTACGTTCCCTAATTTCTGATATCAAGGAACGATTAACCTTGAAGCCGCGGCTTGACTGCTTACAGGCTGTTGGTTGAATATAGAAGCTAGTTGCGTGGCTGTGGGTGGTGACATATCGTTGCTGAGGGCAGCACACAGAAGAAGAGTTGTTCCGCAACAGACATCCTGTGCCTGTACATTATTCCATTTAAAACATCAGAGATCTAGTACAAAACCGGCAGAACGCCTAGTACTCGGCGAAATCTATTGCTTCATGTTAGAATTCAGATAGTTCTTACAGCATTCATCAGAACAGAATGTCCATTGACCTTTAGACACACTTGAATATGCTACTCCCTCTGTTAGGTCCTGAAAGTCTTTTCCACATGACATGCAAACCTTATACATTTCATGTACAATTGTAATTCCACTAGTAATAAGGCTGTTGTATTTCTCTCTCTAGGAAAAAGGTGGACAGGGATATATACCACTCATGCGTACCATGGCTGGAGATATTTTTACAATGGCATTAATCAGACTATACAAGAGAAACTCGAATTTTGTAGAGTTGACTAATTTGGTTGAAGAGCTTTCCAACATCGGGTTATCCGAGGCCTTGGAAAAATACTATAACAAACCATTTGAGCATGAAGCCCAAAGTATAGTAGCAGGTCCGAGTTTCATGCAGTTCCTGAACAAGCTATTCAGGACGCAAATAGCGGCTGGAGATATCCTTCAATTTGAGTCTGGTGATCAGGACAAATACTTTATGTTCTCCATGACCGGCACGTGGGACGAGATAATCAAACTGCAGTGAGCGTCTGCGCGGCTGCCGATAAAAGTTACAGCTCCACGACATACGAAAAAGGCAAGCTCAAAGGTTAAGAGCACCAGACGAGATAATTTCTGTCATGGGAAGAAAGAGAGACTTGGATAATAGAGAATACGATCAGTTAGATTCGCTTACTTCAAGCACCAATATGGAGATCAGCAGATTAAGCCTCATAGTCCAGAACTTGAGACAACGGTTAGAATCCCTGGAGAAAAATCAGACCGATTTGATGGATAAAATCAATGCATTGGAGAAGCAAGAGGAAGCTGAAGACACTGAAGAAGATAATTGATGAAAATAATAGCGTCCATTCCGCTAGGTGAGATGAAGCAAACTACTGACACTGCAATGCCATAGACACCATCATACTCGATGCCAAATTAAAGGAAGGAATGAACAAGCCCCCCGAAAAATTCTAGGCCTGATCTGGCTAGCAGTTGATGGCATGAATGGATATTTCCAATGATTGATGTTGTTAGAGTAATTTTGAAGACGGATTTTTGTATACATTATTTTGTAGCCGCACAGTCGAAGAGGATTCTGAGTCTATTTTATGCCCAATCGGTCTTCAATAGTTTCTAAAGCTCTGCGGACGTAGGCGTTTGTAAACATTGATGGCAAGGTCAATCTTATGCTCCGAGGTAATGAATTGTTCAACGTCTGCAGCATGGCAACGCGCGCATCTACGTTTGATGCGTTTCTAGCGGCAGAAATTTGAATCATAATATCTCGTTTTGAATTTATCATGCATTAGATATTGGTCATACCGCGCTTATAAAGCCGCAGGCATCAAAAAAGGTGCCAGCAGCAATCAGCTGCTGGTTCTTAACAAGGTTATTACGCAGAGGAGACCGGGCTACTCAGCTTATCTTGCACGTCTTTAGGCAAAGCCTCAAATCTTGATTTCGCTAGTGTTGTGATCTGGCCTTCTTCAATCTTTGCTGTGCGCAATAAAGTTGTTCTTGTATCCGGATTAGCATCGTTGTATTTTGTTGCTGCTGTTTGTGGTTGTGACATGTTCATGTTAGATATGGTTGCATTGCACTTAACATCTTCTCTATCAAACAATAGTGTGGATACTAATATAGGATATATACGCCCAAAGACGGACTAAAGGGATCTCTC
>CAZPIL010000131.1:0-4952 GCA_964586705.1 uncultured Nitrososphaera sp.
GCTGGTCTGGTAGTGTTGGTGCTGGTAGACAATGGTGCCCATTATTCGGGAAGGTAGCATATAACGTTTATCGATGAAAGGTCTGTCTATAGACCTGCACGTTTTTTCAGTATGTTTTCTAGGTCTGTCGGATTTTCTGAAATCTCTTTGACTGTATCTAGGTCTTCTATCTCGTAGCAGTTAAGCAACCCTGTTTCATCCTTGTAGAAGAGGTACACTTTGCCTTCGAAGAAGCAGTGGTACAGTTTCTCTGTTTCCATGCTTTCTTCTCTGATCTTGATACCCTCTTCGTTTACAAAGACAGGATAGTCTGACATCTAGTATTGACCGAGCATGCGCCGTATTTAATTATGCTATATTTATCCTGACTGCCTTGAATACTGCCACTTCTCCCTGATCGGCGCCTAGCATAAGTGTATACTTGCCAAGTTCCAGGTCTACAGACGGCGTAAACACATATGATACCGGGCTAGAATTGCCGGCACTGATACTTAATGACTCTTGACTGTATATTCCAGTCGAGTTCCCTAGTCTACCCGTTTCGGTAAATGTACCGGAAGCTGCCATGTGCAAGTCCACATCGACCTGCGAGCTTACCTCGACTCTTATTTCGGCGCTGTCGCCTCTGTTCACCGTTACCTCATCCGGAGCCGACACTGAAAATGGTATCTCCTCGTCTGTATTGACTGTGCCTATCTTATTCTCCGTCCATTCTGTGAACCATACCTGCCCTGAAGGGCCTACAGAGAACTGCAGGGCATTTGCCACGCCACATTCTGTGACCCCTTCTGCACAGTTGGCCCATTCTGGGTTCTGGGTTGGTATCCAGTACTCGACCATGGTTTGTGTAAATGGGTCGAATTTGTTTATCTTGTTGCCTATATGTTGGTTGAACCAAAGGTTGCCCTCACGGTCCGTCTGTATCCAATATGGCAGTGTGTATGCTCCCTCAGAGGGAATAGCGCCTAGAACCTTTGTGGAAAGAACTGACGTGGTGTACTTGGTCATGTCGCCTGTGTTAGGGTCCAGCATGAAAAAGATACTCGTACCATGGTCTGTTACCCAGAGGTTGCCTTCATTATCAATCGTTGTACCTACAGGAGAAGTAAGTTCTGGGGGTAGGTCATATACAGAAATCTCGTTTGCGTCGACATCGTACCTGTAGATCTGCCCTCTTTCCTCATATGCAAGAACCGATGTCCATACTACATTCCTTTCGCGGTCAACTACTATCGATCCCGAGCTAACCCTAAAGTCCTCTACTCCTGAAAATGCATCCAGTGGTAGCTTAATTTCTGTAAAACCATCGACTGTTCCCGGCCTCATCTCAGATGTGTCGCCAAAGTAGAGCGATTTAGATCTGACGCCTACGAGGTAGATGTTTCCATCAGAGTCAAAATCAAATGATATGGGGTTATTGCCTGGAGACTTGAAACTATCAAAGCTGCCTGCATCCCTATCGAATTTCCACAGCAGGCTCTGTCTGTCGTCTGTAAACCACACATTTCCTTCAGAGTCGACCTTGGCATCCCACGTCATGGAAAATACACTAGGGCTTGGGTTTGAACGCGCAGGCCACGAAGGTATAGTAAACTCTTCATCTTCGAACCCGTCAGTTACAAGGTTGTAGCTTCCAAGCGTACCTTGCTTTGTAGAGAGGTACCACACCCTGTCGCCATCTATTGTGATACCAAGCGGCATTTCACATTCGGTTGGTAGGACATATTCTTGCACGTATGTGCTGGAATTAGGGCTGCTTTCAAGTCCACAGAACTGCATCTTGGCAGCCGCGATTCTCATTTCCTCCTCCTCTCTCGCAAGTTCCTCTGGCGTCTTGGCAGTTCCTCCTCTTGTAAAGGTCGTCATGGCGACGAGAGAAACTGCAAGTACACCGATGAGGACATAAATAATTATCCTCTTATTGCCGGTTCCGCCTTTGCGGGACACAATTGTCGATTTTATTTTTCCCCATATATCTCTTGTCTGAAACAATTTAGGCAGGCATTAAATGTGGCATGCGTACATGACCTCTGTTTGACAGAGCAAACACCAGCACCCAAGCAGATAGGAAGGAAGTGGTTCGGCTACCTCTCGGTTCTGGTTGCATCGGCACTGTTTGGCTCAGTATTTACAGTAGCCAAGGTCCCCCTGCAAACTATCGATCCCCTTGCGCTTGCTGCGGTGATATACGTTATATCTGGCCTTTTTCTCATACCGTTTGCAAGGTTTTCATTTCGCCTGAAATCGCGCCGCGAGCTGCGCTATATGGTCGCCGTAACCGTCTTTGGCGCAATAGCAGCGCCGATGCTCTTGCTACAGGGACTACAGGCGACAAGTGCATCTGACGCATCAATACTAACAAACGGTGAGGTGTTGTTTACGATAATCTTGTCATCGCTTTTCTTCGGTGAAAAGCCAAGAGGCCGGATAGGGATGACGGCAGTCGGGATTGTCGTCATTGGGCTTTTCATGGCAACCACAGATATGGATATTTCAGATACGATTTTGCAATTCAATGTCGGTAATGTTATGATACTTGCATCTATGTTGATGTGGGCAATAGACAATAATATCACTCGCCGACTTACGATGTTTTCAGACATAAGCCCTGCCAAGATTGCGATGCTAAAGTCACTCTTCGGTGGGCTTGTAATGTTTGCAATGGTCGCCGCGGCAGGCAAGCTCGTAGCTCTGGAGGATCTTGACATCGATATGTGGCTCATAATAACAGCACTTGCTGTTTCAGGCTTCGGAGCTGCGCTCTTACTGTTCCTTCAGGGGATCAAGCATATCGGCACGATAAAGACGATGTCAGTATTCTCGATGACTCCCATTTTCGGAATAGGAATTGCAGCGATGGTGCTTGGCGAGACCATAAGCCTCTTCCAAGGAGTGGCAACAGCGATGATAATATCTGGCATTTTGCTCCTGAGTCGGCGCTAAAGTAATTTCAAGTTGTTTGTGACCTTGTCTATCAGCTCTTCAGGTGCTGGGCCTATGCCAACACATGTGGCAGTCCCAGGATCAAGCTGCGTTCGTCCGCTATCCTGCACAAGAGAGACCGGCAGCTTCAGGGATTCAGCATATTTTTTCACTTCCATGAGCTGGTCAAGGCTATGTACCTTGACTACGACTTTGGCTTGGCCGCCATCAAACCATTCTGCAAACCAGTCAGGTTTCTTTTCTTCTGCTTTCTTTGCGGCAATCAGTGACGCGTGGGCCACCTGGGCCGCGATTTTGCCTACACCCATTCCAAGGTCCCGTCTTACGATCATCACTTGCTTAAATTCCACACTGCCATAGTTTAATTAACAGAGTGAGAAATACATTGCTAGGTTTTCTCTCATGTCGGATTTTCAGGTCGCAGTCGCAGGTGGAAGCATTTCTGGACTCCTAGCAGCAAGAGAAGCTGCAGCAGGCGGCGCCTCTGTAGTAGTCCTTGAAGAAGATGCCGAAATAGGTACACCTGAACATTGCGGCGGGCTTGTTAGCATGGAAGGGATAAAGAATCTCGGCGTGGTACCAGATTCCGCCGGAATAGAAAATGACAAAATAAAGAAGGCTAGAATCCTATCTCCATCTGCCAGCTTTGAGCTGAGTGCCGAAAGGCAAAAGGTATTGGTACTTGATAGGCGCGCCCTTGATAAGCAGACAGCACTGCAGGCACAACGGGCCGGCGCAGAAGTGCGGGTGAAATGCTCAGTGCGCTCTATCCGGCACGACACTGGCGGTTTTATACTAAAAACGTCTGAAGGTGATGTAACATGCGATTATTTTGTGGATGCTCGTGGTGTGACGTCGCTTATCAATCGTAATAGGGAGGGTGTGCTTTCATCGGCTCAGTACGAGGTATTTGCTCCTTGGATTACCCGAGATACAATAGAGGTATCCTTTGACAGCGAAAAATACCCTGGCTTCTTTGCTTGGGTTATACCGATTGGTGAAGAACACGGAAAAGTCGGTGTAGCTGGCAAGGGGCTAAACGCGGCATCTGCGCTCAAGTCGTATATGGACTCCAAGGGACGATATTCTACTGTGCGCAAGGTATATGCACCGATATGGGTTGGCGGACCAATAGACTGCTTTGCTAACGGCCGGACCGTCGTCGTGGGCGACGCGGCAGGGCAGACTAAACCCACCACAGCCGGTGGTATCTATACCTGTGGTATGGGTGGTGTGCTTTCTGGTAGGGCTATTACAGAATCTATTGCTAGAGGTGACAAGAAGCTTGACTACAAACCATTGTGGATGTCCATGTTTGGTGATGAGTTTGAAAGGATGTCCCTCGCACGCCGGCTTCTTGAGAGACTCGACAATCAGGCAATGAATGAATTGTTTGCAGCAGTTCCTGCAGAAAAACTGGAAGAGGCATCATCGACTGGAGATTTTGACTTCCACTCTGCCGCCATTTCGAAGGTCTTGAGTGTCAAAAGCGCGGCCCGGATGGCCAAGGCACTGCTTGGCAACGAAATTCGCCGGCTTCTTGACGGCCCGACGGGTAAAACTGTCAAACCCTGACGACATTACCCTCGCAAAGATAGTGTAGTGAGTACCATGACTGGCATCTTCTCAACCCTGAAGGGCTTGAGGTTCCTGCCTGCCATCACGAAGGTTCTGCTGGTGGGCCGTGTCAGTGATTTGGCATGCTATTTAACCGCCGGAGTGTTGTGGCAGAACAAGGACCTAGTAGCAGGAAGGTTCACGCTCCTACAAGGCTAGAGTGAAACGCTTGTCGTCTGCCAATAGATATAAATTCCGATATTGTTCTTGGAACCGCATGTCAAAGCCGTTGCAGTTGCCGGTCTGTACATCATGCAGCAGGCCGATAATGCCTAATGATGAATGTGTAAAGTATTATTGTCCGAATTGCGGATACGTCCTGATGTGGCGATGTGAATCGTGCCGCGAATTTGCCCGGCCATACAAGTGTGTCGGATGCGGCTTTGAGGGGC
>CAZPIL010000132.1:0-4869 GCA_964586705.1 uncultured Nitrososphaera sp.
TATGACTCTGACGGCAAACACGTTGACAATCCGCTTTTCTTGAGCAAGGAGTTGAAGCCGCTTAGAAGAGCACAGAGAAAGGTGTCACGCAGAGAGAAAGGTTCGCAGAACTACAAAAAGGCAGTATCTTGGCTGCAGCGCCTGAACATGAGGATAGCTAACAAGCGCAAGAACTTTTTGCACAAGCTGTCAAGCGAATATAGTAAGAGATACGACGTAATATTTCTAGAGCGTCTGCGCCTGCAGAACATGAACAAGAATCATTGCCTTGCGCGCCACATAATGGACTCTAGTTGGGGCATGTTCAAACAGCTGCTCGTGTACAAGGCAAACAGAGTCGTTGAAGTCGATCCGTACAACACAACAGTAGAATGCAGCAGATGTGGAAATAAAGTGCCAAAGACACTTGCAATACGCATCCACGAATGTCCTGTATGCGGAGCAGTACTTGACCGTGACCATAATTCCAGCATGGTCGTAGACGACAGGGGAAGTACGCTGCTGGGACTACCTATGCTACATAGGGAAGTTACGCCTGCAGATGACCGAGGGTCGGTCGCTGAAGCAGGAACAAGCCCACAGCCTTTAGGCGTGGGTAGTTGACCATAGACAATGGAAAATTAGAAGAATACAAGGAGCTAGTACAGGACATGAGCAGAATAGTGAAAGCCAACGAGCCAGATACAATAGATTACCAGTTTTACCAGATTGCTTTGTGCTAGCAGCTGCCAAGAGACTTGGCGCAACTCTGATGACTACTGATGGAGAACTAGCCAAGGTCAAGGACGTGAATGTAAAGTACTTCAAACTCTGATTCTTGTTATCGTCTGGCTGATGATGGAAAAAGTAATTACTTTCTTTTTTGAAGAAGAGGCAACTTGCTAGTTCACGCTAGCAATAACATAATGATAGATTTACGCAATGGATAGAACCTCGACAAAGACTCTATATTGCAATATTGAGGTAGGGGCGCTCAACCTGTGAATCGATTTAGCGCCTTGCGGCTATGCATATCGCCTCACCGGGAAGGTTTACTGTCCCTGTAGAGTCCGCACGCCTTCTCGCGGCATCTGTTATCGTATTCCAAATTTCGCTCTGCCTTTGAGGAGTCTGGCTGGATATCATCATCTTGATGGGAGCGGTGACTGCCTGATGAAAGCTCGTATAATCTTCCGCCGAGACAAACTTGAAATTCACATTTTGGACATGGACGGTCATGTCATGAAACCCTGCCTGTCTGAATTTGTCTTGAAGACTGTCTGTGTCTGCAAGGCTAAAGGGCCCACGCATTGCCGGCGGGGGCGCTGATAACCCAACTTCCTTCATTGCTGTGCCTATGGCCAGATTAAGGAAGGGAACCCTCTGTGGGCTGGACCAAACTGCAGCGGCGATTCTGCCGTCTGGAACAAGCGCTTGGTGCATGGCTGCAAGAGCGTTTGACAAATTTGGAAGAAACATCAACCCATACCTGGATAATATGGCATCAAAGTTTGAAGATGGCAAAGTAAATGATTCGGCGTCAGCTTCTTTGAATTCTATTATTTTATCCACGCCGCTGTCTCTTGCCCTTTCTTTTGCGATGGCAAGCATCTGGGGCGAGATATCTACTGCTAGCACCTTGCCGTTTGAGCCTACCTTTCTTGCGGCAGTCACCGAAGGCTCGCCTATTCCGGTGCCAATATCCAGCACTTTGTCACCCTGCTGAATCTGCGCAAGGTCAACCAGTTTGTCAGATACTACTTGAGCTCCTTCTTCTATGGTCTTCCACCATTTTTTCCAGCCTTCTGCAGCGCTGTCCCACCCCTGACGCTGCTGCGCCTTGAATTTCTGTACTTCTACATCACTAATGCTACTGCTACTATTGCCATCGCTCATACGTATGGCATGAAATAGGGTTTGGAGTATAAAAGAAATATGGAAAAACATTAGGGCATAATGTGCAGCAGACCATATACGTAAGCAATTTGAATCTATTCTGAAAGCAGCAGGTGTTGAAGCGTGGATCTATTGATTTTCGGATCTTTGTTCATGTTGACAGAATATTGGATTGCAAGACTGCAAGAAGAATAACATCTGGATGACTATTGCTGCTATGTAGTCCTAGAGACCTTGATTTGATAGTAAGTAGATCATCAACGCCTGCCTTTTCCGCCCTTTCTTTCTTGAGGATTTTTTTCTTCCTCCTCTTCCTCTCTTCCTTTATCGGCTTTTCTTGGTGTGTTTTCAACACCGTTAATAACCTGGCGACACGCTTCCTTGATGTCCTCGCGAACAGCCACGGACATGACTTCCTTCAAAGCCTCGAAAGAGTCTGGACCCATTCTCCCTAGTTCCAGAATGGCGTTCTTCTGAACATCTTCATTTCTGCCCCATTTTGCATCCTCCCTCAGTTCTCGCAGCCTTTCTTCTTTTCTTAACTCCATGAGAAGATCCGGTTTTAGATTCTCAAAAGCATTGTGGAAAATTTGGCCGGATTTTGTTCTCTATCATCCCCTTTTACTTTGGCCTGAAACAGCCAGAGTTATTGATAGTTGCCGAGCGTGTCAAATTTTCCCACAATGTATCTTCGATCCGGAATCTAATTAGTGTAGATATTTATGCAAGTATTATTTCTGCTCCATCATGAAATACAGAAGCAGGGCGGTAGATTTGCTGCTAACATTCTTGCACTGGTGGTAGCGGGGTGGCGTCAGATAAATCAAAAAATGTGGGTAGTCCTAGCAGCATTCACACTCGCAGGACTCTGACTTGCAGCATGCATCAGTACAACATGCCTCTACGTCTTCGGTATTCTCATATGCTCCCATTATTTCACCTCTCCATCAGTTTACCTTAGAAACTATTTAAGTTGTCAAGGAGACCCGGCTACAGTTAGTGTAAAGGTGTAAACTGCTAGGCTTTTGTCCGAACACAAGGGAGTTCTAATCGACTGACCCAAAACACCGAGTTATTGATGGTAGCCGCCAAGCGAAGAGAGTAAAGAATAACATTAATGCTATGTATTGGTTCAAGCTCAAAACATGGGAGCGCGCGAGGGAATAGCCTTCATAGTGGCAGGCGTGATAGTGGCCGCCATGGGCTTCATTCTCGATAGTATGTCTTTAGAATCACCACCGGATAACCGCGAGGAGGACAGATTTGCCTATGTCGTCATGTATTGGGCAGGTATCGGACTTGCAGGCATTGGCGGCCCGATAGCTTGGAAACATCGTAGGTCCTGAAGAAGCTTTTCTTCGGCTTTCATAATGAGCTCAGGCCTTGCGTCAAGGTGGCCTTAGAGATGGCTCTTTACCTTCCTATTATGGGTTGTATTTTTACCAATTGACTGGATCACTGGTGGTGGTTTATCTCTGATTCTTACTGTCCTTTGGAAAAGAAGCCAAGCAACTATAATTGTCGGCAATTCGTTTGTTCGTTCGCATAACCACACTGGTGCGAGATAAAGCCCGCGGATACAGTCTAAATACCAGCCGGTAAAAGTGACGCGGGCAAAATCCTGACTCAAGTAACAAGGATGCGAATACCTTAATTGCGCGAAATGCGATCAATTACTTGATGGTAGACAGGGCACGTCTGGCAATGACAAAATGGCTGCCGCTGAGCGCAGTGGGAGCTGGCATATCGTTTGTAGCCGGCTTCTTGCTTAACCTAATGCCAGTGCAAGTGATTGTTGCAGCTGCAATGACGGCCACGCTGATATTCAGCGGACTTGCCTTCCAGTCATTTGGCAGAGAAAAAGAGCTAAAAGAGAGTGAAAGAAAGTAACCTCTGAGAATCTTTCTTTTTCTATTTTTCACAGCATAGCAAAGCAAAATCTCTCTAAAAATAACCTTCAATCTTTCTTTTTTTGCATTTATCTTGCGCCCGTGGGCAGGGACAAAATCAGCAGCCAAGTTAACAGCACATCGCCGGTTGATTAGACCTTTAGTATTTGTCTCAGTTGCGATTCTAGCACAAATTCTAGCTCTGCTGCTTCATGCTGGTCCGCAACGGATTGAATTAGTTCTGTAACTGAAAGAGGTTCGATGCCTGTTCTTTTGCTGCACTTTGCAGATAAGCCTAGCTCATGTATTGATGAAATTGCTATATCTCTAATGCATGAAAGAAGATTATTCCGATGCATCAATGGCCCGTCTAGACTGGTTGCCAAAAGAGCATGTCTGTGAAGCTCTATCAATTTTGCCACATGGTAAACCCTTACATAGTCCAGCAAATCCTGCAGGCGATAGGTACAGATTGAAGAGACATTCGGAGGAACCATGGGATGTGTTTCTTCAACTTTCAAACCTTTCTCAAAGATGTTCGCCCAAAGCCACCAGTTTGACTCAGTTACCAACCTTATGTTACAATGACGATTGCTATTATTCCTCTTCTTCCCCGTAATTTCTCGGATCTTAGCCGATAACTTGGTATGGAAGTTTTGAATGTCGAACATGCCCTTAACAAGGAACATGTCATCGTACGTCAGAATGGTCAGGTCTCGTCTTGTACTGTAAAAATCTACATCAATACCGTAAGAGCAGATGGCGTTCTGTACTTCCTGTACCGATCTTGTTCCGACCAGGTAGAGTATTTTATCTCCTTTATCCAGGCCAGACTTTACATGGTTAAAAAGAATGTGATCTAGTTCAACCTGATCCTGGTAAAGAACAAGAGCTTCCTGAGGAGGTTGTAGAAAAGACAAATAGTCAGCAGTAGCGTACTTTGGACCGTTCATATTGTTTTTCACCTAGCTTTTCGCCAAGCCGGACGGGATATCACCAAGGTTTGCAGCTGTCCTAGTTTGTTTTTGTGGTACTACTACTATCCTTTCACGCAGCTTTGCCTTGTACTTCAGGTTTCTAGGCTTTGTGCGGAGCCTGTAGCCGC
>CAZPIL010000133.1:0-4858 GCA_964586705.1 uncultured Nitrososphaera sp.
TTTGTTGATTATATCCCGCCGTACGGGATCGTTGATGTCGCGCTTCCACCATACGAGGTGCGCGCCCTTTACATGGCCCTGACGGTAAGCGTTTTCCGGGTCATAGTCTACCTCTAGTATCCTTACCTTGGGATTATCTAGGTTAGCTGCAACCCATTCTGTTTCACAGAGTACCTCTGGATGAGAATAACCTGCCATATGAGAATGATGCACATCTATGTATTAAAGATCTCTGGCACAGGCAGTATTGACAACCGGTCGACTTTTCCAATATGCATAATGGCCATGTAGCAATTGAAAGTCAGCCCGGAGTGCTACAAAGGTAAAGGCATTTTAAGTCCCAGCATGTGCATAGCAGTGCGGGATGGACAAGATCCGCAGCGTAGCGATAATCACAAAGAGAAATAATCCCGACGCTATTGCGGCGGCTACAAAGATAGCCAAGATTTTCTCTACAGGACAGGTATCTGCGTTCACCGTGCCACCACTCCGGTTAAAAGGGTGCAGATCACTTGCGCCCGAAATGGTCGAGGAAACCGTCAACCTTGTTGTTGCAATCGGAGGTGATGGTACGACCCTCAAGGCTTTTCGGATCATGCCCGGAAGGGTGCCGGTGCTTTCCATAAACATTGGCGGCCACAGAGGCATTTTGTCTGAAATCGATACAACAAACTTGGAAGATGCAGTAACAGAGATACTCGCCGGTAAAGGGTTTAACGATTCGCGTCTACGGATTCAGGCATCTTCGGGCAGGACAAGGTTTCCGCCGGCTCTGAACGAAATAATGATCGTAAGGACAGACCTTACGCGCACTCCTACGTACACCATCAATATCATGGGAGACGAAATAAGTTCAAGGATGGATGGGATCTTTATATCTACACCCACAGGCTCAACAGGACATTCGCTTTCAGTTGGCGGACCAATACTCCACGAGTGTATGGACGGCCTGATACTGACACCTGTTGCTCCGGTGAACAGGCTTCCCCAGATAGTAGTGCCTGTGGAGGACATGACTATCAAGAGTACACACAAATCCAATGTAGTAATTGACGGCCAAGAGAACTTCAAGGTAGAAGCAGGCGAGAAGATAAGAATATCACGCTACAGACAGGATGCCAGATTCTTGCGCCTCCACAAGAAGGGAATGAGGCAGCTGGAAAAACTTGGCTTCTGAGGTCCTCGATGCAAGTGCCTTTTATGCCGGCACTCCTTTCCTTTCAGGAGAAGAGTGCTATACAACAAGCCTAGTGCTTGAAGAGATAAGACACGTCAAGAGTGTCGCGCTTGAAGGGCTTTTAGATACAGGCAACCTGAAGATACTTGACCCTGACTTAAACCAGATAAGCGCAGCTAAAAAAGCGGCCGAGAAAACAGGCGATGTGCAAAAGTTATCTAGGGCAGATGTTTCCGTTCTGGCGCTTGTAATGCAGCTCAGAACTATGCTTGTGACAGACGACTATGCGCTTGCAAACGTGGCTGTCACGGCAGGTATCAGAGTCTGCTCATCATCAGGCAAGGGACTCAAGGAGATCAGGAAATGGACTTCCTACTGCAGCGCATGCGGCAGGGCATTTGCACCAAAAGAGACAGAGTGTCCGCTTTGTGGCAACAGGCTGAAGAGAAGATACAAAGTGAAAAAATAGCCTACAGGCTCTCAAATAATGTCCTCTGCATGGCGCTGTTCTGCGTGGTCATGCTGTCAAGAACTTTTCTAACACGCTGCGCACGCGCAAGTCCAAAGCCAGGAATAGTCGCAAGTTCTGCCGCCGTCGCAGTCAATGCACGCTGTGGTGTCTTGAATTTAACCAGCATCCTTGCAGCCAGTTTGTCGCCCACGCCAGGAATCGAGGATAGCACTGATAATTGTTGCAGATAGAAAGAATTTTCCTTCCTTATCTTTTTCAAAAGCGGACCTGATACCTTGGCCTGTAGTCCCTTGTTCGCCATAGCAAGCAAGAGCATTGCTGTCTGTTCAGCATCGGGCGCGTGGATTACAGGTATCCTAAATTCCAATGCTACCGTGACAAGCGCTTCAAGTGCAAGCGGCAGGCGCTCTGCCAACCTTCTTGCCTTCTTCTCCTCAACATCATCAGGGATTTCCTTCAAAACGGCGATATCTCCCTGGATTATAACCACAGGCTTGGCATAATGCCTTACAAGCTCTGAGCACTGGACATACAGCCGGCCATCATATATAGAGCAGACAAAATCATGCACGGTTTTGCGCTCCACCGCGACTTCAGGTGCCACAATATAGTCACCGACTGCAAGCTGCGCAAAATCAACAGATACACCGGCGGCGCGCAAAATGTCAGGTATTCTGCTCGGGCGCTCACGCTCGTCGACTACGATCCGAGTCGGCACAGAGTTGCTACTATTGCCTTGGCTAATATTCTTACTCTGCCTTTGGCTTTGGCCCTGCGCCTTGGCCGCCGCGTATCATTTCATTTATCTTTGCCTCAACTTCTTTGAGGTTTTCCTTGACGCGGGTCTCCTGCTTTTCGAGTACCTTAGTACGCGTTGCTGACAGCTCCTTCTTTTCCTCCAATTCTTTTATCACATCATCCTTCTTGGCCTTAACCATGACAGAACCCGCAGCCTTGTAGACATCGTCATCTGCACCAGCCTTTTTCAACTCTTCAAGGGCACGTTCGGTCTCGACACTTTCCACTTCCATCTGTTGTTTTTGCATCATTATGGCCTGAAGATTCTGTTGTAGCTGTTGTAATCGCGATACCTGCTCTCTGAGCCATGGCGGGAGTTCTTGTTCACTCATATTCGCATGACGTTAGCCTGACGGACATAAAATCATAGCGTTGTATTTTCGATGGACTTTAAAGAAGCGTCTGCAAGGCGCAGATACGAATTGACGTTAGCTCGAAGTGACGCAAGGTCGTTAGTCTCCATTGAAAAAGTGACAAGAGGTCCTTGCAATGACATACCAAGTCTTTCATCTTTTTCCTGTAGTTTATCCATGTCTGGTGCAAGGGCCAGATGAAGGGACTTGGCCCTGCCTCCAGCTCTGATCGTGATTTTAGCTATGCAGCTTTTCGACGTCAATATCGTATGCGCCCGAAGCTATCTTGTATCTGCATTTTGGGCACTCCCATATCCCTGACGCAATGCGGTCGAACTGAAGCGATCCACAAGAGGGACATCTGCGCTTCTTATGCAGCGTCCTGTAGACCTTGCCATAGCGCTTGCGCACTGTCGCACCGAACTTGACGCCTTGACCTTTGAGAGCGGTTGATCCGCGCTTACGTGCCATAGTTTGTTACCTCCTTTATCTTGGCCCGTACCTGCTCTCCTTTAATCCTTGCTGTTTCGGCGGCCTTTCTTATCTGGTCCGGCATGAACGAGCCCGCATAGCCTTTCTGTAGCGCGCAGTAACCCTCTTCTATTGTGGATATGGTTATTCTGGCGTCCATGCACCCTTCTTCTTCAGACGTTGGATCCACCAGTAAGGCGTCACCGATTCGGACCTGTGTTATCGATACAGGGACAGTCGTCACAGGCATTGGCATCGTGCTGCCGGTATCCACAACCTTGTCGTCCTTCATTTCAAATACAGGTATCTTGGCGGTCAGGATTGCGCTGACGGCTGCATACGACGTTGCGTCAAACAGGTTGCCATCAACATTGACAACCGAGCAGTCGACAAATATTGTATAGACCACCTTGCCAGGAACGAGTACAAGTTTGCTGAGGTCGACCATTTCAGACTCGCGGATTCCCCTGTCGACTACTCTTGCCAGCTCTATTGTCTCTTCATCTGGAGGTCCGGGCTCCACATGAGGAGACGCTATTGGCAGGACTTCACCTGACACTATGAGGGCGCCCTTGTCTTCCAGTCCCTCAAAAGGTTCTCCTGTTTCGACCTTTACCCCTGCGATGACTTCAGAGTTTCCAAGTTTCACGCGTGCAGAACCGTTTGCCTTCTTTACTACATCAACTTCTATCTCTAGTGGGCGCTGCTCGTCGAATGCGCGTCCATCAAGCCTCACTCCTTTCGCAAGATTGTCGAGCATACGCTGCTTACGCAGATGCTCCACTATTATCGTAGAACGTTTTGATACGCTCATTGTTCTTCCTTGACCTCCGTCTCATTTCCAAAGTACTTTTGCATTAGCGCTTGACGCTGGATCTCATAGACCATCTTGCAGCCCAATATAGCCTTGTCAAGGCATTCGTCGAATTGCTCAGGTAACAGCCTGCCATCTAGCTGCATCAGCGTTATTTGGCCCAGTGTGGGCATATAGGCAACGGGCATGTCCGCGCTTCCTTCCTTGTCTTCCGTATCATTGATGTCAAGAACTATTTTATCGTCGACCTTTCCGGCGGCGCATGCGGCTACAATGTCACGCATGTTGATGCCTGCATCTGCGAGGGCAACAGATGCTGCTGCGATGCCGGCACACCTAGACCCTCCGTCAGACTGGAGCACTTCGACGAATATGTCGATTGCAGCCCGCGGATAGTCCTCGAGCATGACTGCAGGCTCGAGTGCCTCTCGCATCACTTTTGAAATTTCTACTTCCCTACGCGAGGGTGCAGGATTCTTGCGCGTATCTGTCGAAAAAGGTGACATGTGGTACCTGCACCGGAGGACGCACCGGTCAGATTGTGCAAGGTGCTTTGGATGGACTTCCCTAGGCCCATACACAGCTGCCATAATCTTGTTCTTGCCGAACTCTATGAAAGCCGAGCCGTCAGCGTTCTTCACTCTTCCCACGGCTATCTTGACTTCACGCAGTTCATCGATCGTGCGGCCGTCCGTCCTCTTGCCATTCTCATCTATCAGATTTCTTGTTTGAGTCATTTTTCACCTTCAACCTCCAATTCTTCCTCCACCTCA
>CAZPIL010000134.1:0-4851 GCA_964586705.1 uncultured Nitrososphaera sp.
CAATCTTTCTTGTCAACCCGCAGGTTGGCTAAGTTCCCAAACCTTCTTTTTCCTATCATACTCTTCTCGACTATAAGCTACTTTTGCTGGTACTCCCATTACCACAGTGTTTGGTGGAACATCCCTTGTCACAACAGAACCCATCGCCACAACGCTGTTTCTGCCAATTCGTACCCCGGGTGCTATTACCGCGCGAGCGCCTATTACCGCCCCATCTTCTACAATCGTCCCGACCATTTTGGGACTCATTGGATAAGGGTCGTTCGTGAATGCGACGGCGGGCCCAATAAATACACCCTTGCCAATGACAGTCAGTGGTGGTATGTAGGCAGAGCCCTCTACCTTGGTATCGCTCCCTATCTTGACGTCATAGTCGATATGAGCAAGTGAGCCTATCTTGACGTTGTCGCCTATAACGGTATTTGGACCGATATAGGCAAAATGCCAGATCCTGACATTCCTACCCAACAGGGCCTTCTTATCGACATAGTTTTTGACACCCTTTGCGGGTTTGTATTTGACCATCGGCTCAGAGATGCCAAGGGTTGCCCTGCCTTAAAACCTTGTCAGGCAGTTTACCATCCCACCGGATCAGAAAGTCAATATCGCGCTGTCTCTCACGCAGTTCATCTGGCAACATGACGGGTATACCATCGATTATTGGATAGTACCTGCCGCATTTCTCGCAATACAGCACCCCTTCCTCTATCTCGTCCTTTAACTGCAGCTCAAATAATTCCAGAGGATAGTGTTTGTCGATTGGACATGCGAGTATGTCAAGCATCAGTCGTTTCATTTCAGATCCAGATATATTGGAGAGCCAGTATCGCTTGATAAAAGTGCTGCCTCTGCGACCTTTGTTACATTGGTAGCAGAAGCGGCATCAATGATAGGCTTTGCCTTGCCCTCTACAGAGTCGATAAAGTTTCTCAACTCCAAGGTGAGCGGCTCCTGGTAAGGTCTGCGCGGGACAAGTGTCTCACCTGCATGATCTATTCTAATTTCCTGTGTGATAAAGTCTCCAGATATTATCCCTTCCATGCACACAGCACTAAAGGTGCGAACCTTTTTAGGCGTCAGCCAGTTTGAGGCGATAACTGCCACCTTCTGCCCCGGAAAGCCGAGCATCAAGGTAGCAAAGTCCTCAAACTCGTGCATACGTCTGCCTGCTCGTGCAAATACTACGTTGGGTCTAGAATCAAACAAGAACATGGCTGTGTCGATATCATGAACAGAAGTATCAAAGATTATTCCCACATCCTTTACCTGAAGTGACGCCCTGTTTTCCCTATGGAACTCCATCATCAGTAGCTCGCCATATTTTTTCTCGTCAATGAGCTTCTTGGTTTCGCTCACAGCGGGATTAAATCGCTCGATGTATCCAGAAGTTAGGATCACATTTCTTTTTTTTGCCAGCTGCGACATCTCGTCACATTCCTGCGAAGAAAATGCAAGCGGCTTTTCGACAAACGTATGGATGCCTTTTTCTATGATCTTTTTTGCGACGACAGAATGTGTCCTGGTCGGTGTGCACACCAGACAACCATCAAGTCTTTCATGAGAAAGCAAGTCGTCAATTGAAGTGTAGGCTTTTGCGCCGAATTTGTCTGCAATTTGATTTGCGCGAGATGGTTCTGCGTCACACACCGCAGCGAGTGTACCGAGCTCTGCAAGCACTCTTGTGTGGTTCTTGCCCCAGCCACCTACACCTATTACCGCTATCTTCACTACCATACCGGAGTTAACCAGCCCACATATTCCTTGACTCCTCCTGTTACTATCCTAGCATAGGCTTCCCGTATGCTCCTTGATATGTGTCCCTCCTTGCCATTTCCAATCGCATGGTTGTCAATACTTGTAACAGGCACAATTTCCGCAGCCGTTCCGGTCAGAAAGATCTCGTCAGCTAGATAAAGCTCGGCGCGCGGTATTGGACGCTCCACCACTTCATAGCCCATGCTCCTTGCTATCATGATTGCTGACTCGCGAGTTATTCCTTCAAGTGCCGAGTCAGCAAAGAATGGCGTATAGATCTTTTTATTTCTGACTACGAAGATGTTCTCTCCGGATGCCTCGCTAACATTTCCGGCCATGTCAAGTAGTATCGATTCGTCATATCCATTTCGCCGGCTTTCCTGCGTGGCGAGTATAGAATTTAGGTAATTGCCTGCAGCTTTGGCAAGTGGTGGCGTAGACTGATCATTTATGCGCCTCCACGAGGAGACGCATGCCCTGATGCCTTCTCCCTTGAAGTACTTTTCAAAAGGGAATGCAATTATCACAGTATGGGTAGGTGACTTTTCTGTGACATTTAGGTCGATACCATGTAACCCGACAAACGTGAGTGGGCGTATGTAGACCGACTTCCTCATATCATTTTTTTTAAGAAGAGACATAGCTGCTTCACACAGCTCTTTCACAGAGTAGTTGACTGTTATCGAATACACACCTGCCGACCTGCGCAGCCTTTCCATGTGTTCTTTCAGGCGGAAGATGTAAACGTTGTTTTTGGATGCATAGCCTCTGATGCCTTCGAAGACTGCGGTTCCATAGTGCATGGCATGAGTAAATACGGGAACAGTAGCATCCTCCCACCGGACGAACTTGCCGTCAAACCAGACGTACTCTCCGCCCTTTTCATTCATGTAGAACTGGGAATTGCACTCCGCTTTAAAAATGTCACTTGTATCCTTGCCTTGGAAACTTCATGCCCATAACCCGTGTAGTTGAGTCTTCTGACCTTGCAAACTTTTCAATTACTTGCCAGTTTTTATGTATTATCTCCGCGATAGGCCCGGAGACCAGGCTACGCCATTCATCTTGTCCTTTCTGACCGAGTGCTTCTGCGTACAGCATTTCCTTTACAGACGAGGCAGAGATGTCCATTCTATCAGCCTTTATTGGATTTAGGCGATAGATTTTGAGCATCAACCTTTCCGCACTGTCACCGGTGTAACTGACAAAGTCTTCTTCCTCTACGTGTGATACTATCTGGTTGCGCAGCTCCCACGACTTTGGCGATAGAAGAGGCGGCATGTATTTTGAGAACGGTGCGTAGAAGGTGTAGTCGGCAAGTACCTTGACTCTGTCCCCAAAGATTGACTCGACCATCTGCTTGCGCAGCTCAAACGAAAAGGGAAAGCTCTTGGTATTTACCTCACTGCCACCATGTACAAAGCGTACAGCGAATACGTATACTCTATAGTTGTGTAGAAGATTTGATATTATCTTCTCGTGAGCCTTTGTGACCGGGTTTAGATGCGCAAGGTAGATAGCAGCCTTGGCCATTTCGGTTAATCATAGAAAAAAGCCATATAATAAGAAAAAGTAAAAGCGGAGACAGATGTCTCAGGCTTTCTTTATCTCGATTTCAATGGTCGAGACGTTACGAGTCCTCCCATCCTCCGACTTGACTGTCTCAGAGCCTATCCTCACATCACCTATTTTATAGCCGGCGTTCTCCATCCGCTTGATCGTGATCTGAGATACATCGACTGCTCTACCTATGCTCAGCCCCCTAGCCTTGATGGTGACGCTTGGTTGGTTCGCCAGTTGGATGAGGGTTGAAGTCACGTACGCCATGAGTGGCTTTTTTCCTATATAGATGGTATCATGTGGTCCATCCCTTCTTTCGGACCGCTGTTCCGTTATTTGTTCCTCTGGTATGCTCGACTGTGGTTCTGGTGCGCTTGGTGCTTCAGACATGCAAAGGAAAAGGGCACAGGGCTAATTTAAGTCAACGGGAGCCTACAAATACTCCTCAACCGCAAAAAGCAAGGTTGTCTGAGAGGATCAAGTGGAAAATTGAATATGACTATACCTACTACAAAGTTTATGATGGTAGAGGGGTCCTCGCAGGGTACTTTTTCCCGCACTATGGTAGTATAGTGCCCGAAGAAAAAGAAGACGAGATAATCGAGCAGATGAACAAGAGACACGAAGGCGTACAGGAAGGAACACTTCTGGTTCCGATGGCCAAACTTGATCTACTTGACCACGAAGAAGGTGTAGACATCGACTACGCAATAGGCTCTCTTGAAGTAAATGTTGCGAGGTCAAAGATGTGGAAAGAATGGCTTGCCAAAAGTGCCAGAGAGTTTTCAGTGTTTGGAGCAAAAGTCCACACTGCAAGGGAGGATAGAAACATGCTTTCATTAGCAATAGGACTGTCAGGCAGAATCACACTTGGTGAAAAAGAAGTCAAAGAGTTTTTGAAGCCTTTGCTTGATAAACTGCATGAAGACGGGCTGCTCTAGACTATATATGTGGCAGGCAACGCCAGCAACACATGAAGGTCCAGTTTGCACACCATCTAGTCTGCCTGCAGCATAGAGAACGGCAGATTCGGCTGGAGCTGCAGGTGCTGGCTACAGGTCACAACGAGAACGAGTGTACTGAAGGGTTCCTGAAGTGCCCGGATTGTGGGATGCTCTATCCTATAATTCAAGGCTCGGCTATTGTCGTCAAGGACTTTGCAGCGTACGCTGCAGGAAGGTCGCAGACATACGGCAAATGGCTGCTTGAATGTTCTACAAAAGAAATGAAGGAATTCTTGAAAGTCAGTGGCTCAAAGTTAGCATCCAATACTGCTAACGACAGATACGAGGAAGGAGGTAGCTGGTTTGCCCCCTACAGATGGACCCAGTACGAGCATAGCGAGGAAGACAGGTTCCTAAAACACATGAAGTGGCGTCTTCGCCCGAATGAAGTCTACAATCGTGTCGTACACGGCATAAACACTGACATGGACGGCGTAGCCTTGGACATGGCCTGTTCAATGGGCTACAGCACACTTTTGCTTGCACAAAAGTATGCCTTTGTGATAGGTATCGACCTGTCATTTTCATTTAT
>CAZPIL010000135.1:0-4829 GCA_964586705.1 uncultured Nitrososphaera sp.
GAAGGGATTCGATGGAACACTTCTTGTCTGTGACATAGACGGCAGAGGGGCACGTGTTATCTAGGCTATGATACCAAAGGACCATCCGAGGGCAGAATCACTCATGACCCGGAAAAAGCTCGTTGATGGCTTTAGACGTAACTTAGTGGTCGCGGAAGGCCTGATAGCCCACGGCAGGGGAGAGACCTTTGACTATTTGCTTGGTGAAAAGACAACAGAGGTTGCTCAAAATTCGGTGCGCGCTGCTGCAGCCTTGTTTTTGATTTCAAAGAATGTGGTTCTATCGGTTAACGGCAATGCAGCTGCTCTGTGTTCCAGAGAAATTGCGGAGCTTGCGGACATCACGGCTGCAAAAATAGAGGTCAACCTGTTCCACAGGACGGTCGAGCGCGAAATTGCAATAAAAGAAGAGCTCGAAAGACACGGTGCAAAACACATCCTAGGTGTGGGTGAAAGAGCGTCTGCAGAAATACCCGAGATTTCAAGTGAGCGTAGGCGCGTGGATCCAGATGGCATATTTGTGGCAGACACCATTTTTGTCCCATTAGAAGATGGCGATAGGACAGAAGCCCTTGCAAGGATGGGCAGGAACGTGATAACTGTTGATCTCAACCCTCTATCAAGGACAGCCAAGGCGGCCAAGATCACGATTGTAGACAACCTTGTCAGGGCGATGCCGGCGCTCGTGCAAAAGACCCGAGCTCTGAAAGGTAAGGATGAAAAAACATTGCGGCAACTGGTCGAGCTATTCGACAACAAAGAAAACCTCGACCAATCGCTTGCGATTATCAGAGGTGGGATGTAATAGCACAGCAGAAAAAGAAAGTGAGTGTTAGCGACCTTGCTTCCATGAAAGGAAGTGAAAAGATAGCTGTTCTAACTGCATATGACTACTCGACTTCTCTCATATGCGACAGGGCAGAAGTCGACGTCATACTTGTTGGCGACAGCGCAGGTATGGTGGTTCTAGGACATCCGAGTACTGTGCCGGTCAGCATGCCAGAAATGATCATGTTTTGCGGCGCGGTGGCAAGAGGCACAAAGAGGGCCATGATAGTAGGGGACATGCCGTTCGGCTCATACCAGCCTAGCACAAACGTAGCAATTGAAAATGCGATCCAGCTCATAAAGGCCGGCTGTGATGCGGTCAAGCTAGAAGGAGGTGCTGAGGTGGCTGACAAGGTCAAGGCGATTGTTGAAGTAGGTGTACCGGTCATGGGCCATATTGGCCTAAAGCCGCAAACATCATCGTTATGGGAAGGTTACAGGCTACAGGGCAAAACCGCTAAAGCATCAGCTCGTCTTTTGCAAGACGCCAGCGCTCTTGAGGAAGCAGGAGTCTTCTCCATAGTTCTAGAGATGGTCACAAGTGAGGCGGCAGAGATGATAACTAAAAAGGTCGCAGTGCCCACAATAGGCATAGGTTCCGGAGCAGGGTGTGACGGACAGGTTCTTGTCCTGCACGACTTGCTCGGGATATATGAGGACATCAAACCGAAATTCGTAAGGCGCTATGCAGAACTTGCTAAACCAATCTTTGATGCTGTAGCAAACTATACGAATGAGGTCAAGACAGGAAAGTTCCCCGGCAAGCAGAATACCTTTCACATGGATCCAAGAGAAGAAAAGAAGATGAGGCGCAAGAAATGAGAGAAGTACATCCTTCCAAAGACATCACTGGTTCCGATGGCAATGAGCTAGCAGGCAAGAAGATAATACTGTGCATAACTGGAAGTGTTGCAGCATACCGCGCAATAGACACAGGGAGGCTGCTGATGCGTCATGGAGCAGACGTGCACGCTGTCATGAGTCAGGCAACTGCGTCTACACTCTTGCATGCAGACATGATAGAATGGGCCACAGGAAACGAGGTCGTCACAAAACTGACAGGCAAACTAGAGCACATCGCCCTAGCCGACTACAACAGATCAGACTTGGTAATCGTGTACCCATGTACCGCAAACACGATTTGCAAGGCTGCAAACGGCATCGATGATACGCCAGTCACATCTGTGTTAAGTGTAGCTCTCGGCTCAAAGACGCCTATCATAATAGCGCCAGCGATGCACGAGGCCATGTACGATAACGAGTTCATACGGCAGAACGTTGAGAAGTTGAAAAAGTACGCCACATTTGTTGAACCCATTGTAGAGGAGGGCAAGGCAAAGGTAGCTGAACCTGAAAATGTACTAAGAGCTGCCATTTCAACGTTTAGCATGGTAGGTCAGCTCGCAGGCATCAAGATTCTGATTACAGCAGGAAGCACGGGTGAGCAGATAGATCCCATACGCCTCATCACAAATGCAAGCTCGGGCAAGATGGGCGCAGCAATAGCAAGAGAAGCTGAAAGTATGGGCGCGCAGGTGACACTGGTCTATGGATATGGAACAGAAACGCCTGCAGCTTCAAAGGTCATCAGAGTCAGTACGGGCGAAGAGATGCACAATACAGTCATAGCAGAACTGAAGAAGGGTTGCGACGTAGTAATAATGGCAGCAGCGGTTGCGGATTTTAAGCCATCATCAAAGTCTCTGAAGAAAATTGGTACGAGATCAGGGGGCATAAAAGTATCGCTAGTCCCGACCAAGAAAATAGTCGACGAAATAAGGAAAATCGATAAGAACGTCTTTTTAGTCGCGTTCAAGGCAGATCATGGTGTCTCCAACTCGATGCTTGTTGACAAGGCATTCAGAAAACTCAAAGAATGCAAAGCTGACCTTGTAGTGGCAAACGACCTTGGTAGGAAAGGATCAGTTGCTGGCTCTGATACGACAGAAGTGTTCATAGTTAACAGCAAGGGAAAAGTCGAGCATATTCCCACTTCTAGCAAGCGGCAAGTTGCACGCAGGCTCCTAGAAATAGTATCCCAGAAGCTAGAGCACAACTAGTTCCTTTGTGTATCTGTTTATGACCTTTGGTCTACCGGCCGTAACAATGACGCTGTCTTCTATCCGGACGCCGAACTTGCCCGCAAGGTAAATGCCTGGCTCGACTGTTACCGCCATTTTCTCCTGCAAGACCTCATTGTTGTTTGGCCTGAGCCATGGAGGCTCGTGGATATCTAGACCTATGCCGTGGCCGGTAGAATGGATAAAGTACTTCTCAAAACCATGTTTCTTTATCAGGCCTCTACAAGCAGCATCTACCTGCCCTGTTATTGATCCGGCGGTGGTGACGGCAAGACCCATCATTTGGGATTCTCTGACTATCCCATAGACCTTATCCACTTCTGCAGCAGGTTTGCCAAGCGCAAAGGTCCTCGTCGCGTCAGCGATGTACCCTTGGTGCCTCAGGGTCAAATCAATAACGATCACATCTTTTCTGCGGAATTTTCGATCTGTAACTTCTGCATGTGGTAGCGCGCCATTCAGTCCGCCTGCAATTATCAGCGGGTTAAGTGTTGACTTGTAAGAGGGCGGGTTCGCACCCATCTTCATCGCCTCATAAATGAGCCGCGCTTGGAGGTCGCGCTCAGACATGCCGGCATTTATCACATTCTCGCAGATCATGAAGAGTTTATCCAAAATGTGTGCGGCTCTTGTTATGACCCTGATCTCTGCGTCGTCCTTTATCCTGCGCGTTTGAAGAAATGGCTCTACATCTACCAATACATTGCCGCCGAGCTTGCGCACTTGCTCTACCGTGCCATAATCCTGAAGGTCGGTGCAGGTCTTCTTGCCCGTGACCTGAGATACAAAGGTTGAAAGAAACTCGCTCCCCCGCTCTGTAGACACCACCTCGCAATCTACGGATGATTTCTCTGCCCTAGAGAATTCCAGCTTGGGTGCAATTAATTTCATGTCGTCTTCTGTGCATACTGCTATAGCCTCACCCCAAAATCCAGTCAGGTAAAAGACGTTCTCAGGCTCAAAGGCTGCAACAGCATTGCATCCGACTCTTGAAGCGTGCTTCAAAATTCTGGCGCGGCGCTCTTTCACGCCATGCATGTCTGTAAATGCATTATAAAATGTTCCAGTTAAAAAAATAGGCGATGGCCTAATTAGCCGATTCCATTCATCGGCGGTTCATATGCCACCAATCGCTGAAATGATTTCCGTGACTGAATCCGCCCGAGCCGAGGCCGCGGTGGCCAAACGCCTTTGGCCCCATCTCATGGCCTTCACCCTTGTAGAGAACTTCGCCATTCCCAGCATCCACGACGACTTTATAGGAAGTTTCTCCAATGGTATCTGTGACAAGGAAAGTATAGACAAGGTAGCCTTGCATTACGCCCAGATGTCCTCCGAGGATCTTGCCGCCTTCAACTTGTGTCTGCGCAGTCGTCGCTGCATCAGCGAAGGACACTTTGACGTTTTCATTGATAAAGTCCCTTGTGTGCTCTTTCAGATTCACAGAGCCGGAAATGTCCGGCATGCCGGCGTGTGTTTCTTCCTGTGCGCTTGCAACGGCTAAAGAACCCACGAGCGCGACAGAGAATAGCCCACTCGCAAGGATGGCTATGATAGCCACCTTCTTGTTAGAGAGTCTTGCATCTGCCATTGATACAGGGTGTCTGGAAAATATATTAACAGTTGTCAATCAATGTCACGTAACTTTGTTACCACGCATTCAGCGTGTTAACTGCATGTTGTACGGTTAGATTGAAAAAAGACGTATCCGCTTTCGCAATTTGACTTTTAGTTCATTTACGTTTGGTCAACTACCAAGCCCTAAAGGGCGCTGGCTTCCCGGACAGGCTTTCGCCCGCTGTTTCTTCTTCCGGTAATCTGCATGTCGCCGCCACACAGCGTTCCTGCTTCTCCTTCTCCTTCTGCGACTCCTTTGGAATCTCCACAGGCGTAAATTCCCGGCGCTCCACCGGTAATAGT
>CAZPIL010000136.1:0-4799 GCA_964586705.1 uncultured Nitrososphaera sp.
TATCCTTGGCTGCCTTTGCTTTTCCTGTCTCTCTGACCGCTTGGACCTTTTGTTTGGACCGGGGTTTAAGCTTGGGTCTGGCCTTTGCCCTTGTTGCTTTTTTCAAGCCGCGCATTCTCCCCTTGCTGTCCTTGCCACGAACTTGGAATCACTTCCATAGTCGCGGTACGCGTCAGGGTCAGTTTCGGCTGCGGGCAGCTGTATGGTGGATACAAGTGCTTTCTTCATGTCGTCAAGATTCTTGACGCTTCCTGCGCCCTGGCCTCTTGTTATCCTGACGATCCACTGGTGCAGGGTCTCGCCTTCTGCGCGCTCGGCCCTGTATGTCTCTATTATCTTCAGGATTGTATCGATTACACGCTTTGCCGGCACGCGCATTATGGCCCTTCCAAGCTCTCCCTGTTCTCCTGCGCTACCTCCAAACAGCATGGTGTATGTGGGAGACATGGTGGTTCCTATTCTGGTCGCGCCGCCGAAAAATCCTATTGTAGCTATTTCGTGCTGGCCGCAAGAGTTGGGGCAGCCGCTGATCTTTATGGTTGCATCAGCGACGCTGTCGTCCGTGTCAAGCCCCATCTCGAGGAACTTGCGCTGGACCTCCTTGGCAAGCCTGTGCGAGTTGGTGATGGCAAGGTTGCACGATGTTGTGCCTGAGCACCCTACTGCGGATGCGATGGTGAGCGCACCCGGGTTTGCAAGCCCTGCTGTTGAGAGCCTCTCAAAGAACTCTTTCAGGTCCGTGCCACGCACGTAGCGCACGGCAAAGTTCTGCTGGGGCGTGGTTCTTGCTACGCCTTCTGCCGAAAGCTCGCGGATGGTCGACGCAAGTACGCGCAGCTGGCTTGCGGTAATGTCGCCTGCACCAAGCGTTATGAATACTGTAAAGAACCCTTCCTGCTTTTGAGGCACCGTGTTTGTGTGCAGCCATCTTTCAAATGCCGGGCTGTCTTTTGTCACCTTGTCAAACATTGGAAGCTTTACCATGCCATTTGATTTCGGAAGGATGCGCCTGTCTATCTGTGATTCAACGTTATAGTTTGCCGCGGTCGCAAGTGATGTGGTCATCTCGACTGCTGTGCGCTCTTTGAGGGCCATCTTTTGAAACTTCTCCCAGCCCATCTCATGCACAAGGTAGCGCATTCTGTTGCGGGCCATGTTCTCCCTGTTCCCGTGCCTGTCAAACAGCCTGATTGTTGCCATGCATGTCGCAAGTACGCGGTCTTCCGGCGTGAAATCTTCAAGCGGATGACCTATGAATGACGCAGCGCCAAGCCCTCCGCCAAGGTATACGCGGAATCCTCTGACCTGCTTGCCCTCTATCTCTCTGATGGCCGGGACAAGGCCAATGTCTGCAACTTTTACCAGGCCGTGTTCCTCACAGCATCCAAAGTTTACTTTGAACTTGCGCGGCAGGTTCTGGCACATCGGGTTGCGCAAGAAGAACTTCGCGACTGCCATGGAATAAGGTGTGGCGTCAAAGGCCTCGTTGGGGCAGACGCCTGCAAAGTGACTGCACATGACGTTTCTTACCGTGTTGCCGCAGGCCTCCCGCGTGGTCAGCCCTGCTTCCACAAGCCCGCGCATTACCTCGCTGACGTCTTCAAGCTGGACCCAGTGGAGCTGTATATTCTGCCTCGTCGAGACGTGTGCTGAGCCTATCGAGAAGGCCTCTGACAGGCCTGCTATCTTTTCCACCTGTTCCGGGGTTATTTCGCCGCCCGGAACCTTAATCCTGACCATGCTATAGTCTGCATGGAGGCGCGAGCCATATGCGCCATGCTGCAGCCTGAAGCGACGAAAGTCGTCGCTGGAAATCTTGCCCTGTCTGAAAAGCTTTACAATTTTAGCGAAATATTCTGTCTCTTCCTCCCTGCCCCATTTCGGGTTGGGCTTGGGGGGAGCTACGCCCTTTTGCTTCTGGTTTGCGGCTGCTGCCCTTACTTTGGTCATCTACTGTAATAAAACGGCGTTTTAAATCATATAAATTTTAAGATAGAGGACGGAATAAACATGCTTGCTTTTGGTAGCGGCAAATGTTACCGTAACACAGAATTCTCGCCTGCACGGGGTTCTTGACACGGTGCTACTACTATATGTCCAATTTCTGCCACTCTGCAATCATCAATTCCATTTAATCTCAGCGGGATTAGTGCCTCTTTGTTCAGGCTTCCTCTCCATCCTTCCGTCAACGAGCCAACCATAGCGTACAATAGAACGGCGGTTACCACCTACCGGCTCTGGTCATGGGCAGTGACACATTTTGTGGATACATGGTGTTCTCGATATCAAAGCTTGCGGCTGGGAACAATGTGCGTAATACTTGTGCAGAATGCTTAATACCGAGAAGCGTCAGAAATGCGCATGGCAAAGGTCTCGCCAATACCAAAAGGCTACCGCAATCTGACACCGTCTATAGTGGTCAAAGGAGCGTCTGACGCAATAGCGTTTTACAAAAAGGCTTTTGGAGCAAAGGAGCTACACCGCATGTATTTACCAGACGGTAAGACAATAATGCATGCAGAACTTCTGATAGGCGACTCGAAGTTGATGTTGTGCGACGAGATGCCTGAGATGCACTGTTTTTCTCCGCAGACGGTGGGTGGAGCAAGCTCCAGCATGTATCTGTACGTAAAGAATGTGGACAGGGTGTTTGACAAGGCGGTCAAGGAAGGCGCCAGGGTGGCAATGCCTGTGATGGACGCCTTCTGGGGCGACAGGAACGGGAGCATAATAGATCCCTTTGGTCACGTCTGGGGGATTGCAACTCGCAAACGCAACCTGACTCCGAAGCAGACGAAGAAGGCCGGCGAGGAATGGATGGCCCAGATGGTCAACAAGTAGAGCAAGCTTAAAATCACCTATCCGAGGGCTGTTTCACTGAACGATAAATGGGCAAGAGAACACTTGTACGCCGGCGTGGACGCGGAGGCAAACAATTCCGTGCGATTACCGTCGGCAAGATAATGCCTGCAAAGTATCCCAATTTCAAACTTGAGGAGTATCACAAAGGTACGATAGTTGACATTGTTCATGAACGTGGCAGAGACGCGCCGCTGGCAAAGATATTCTTTGATGACGGCCGGTATTCTTATGTTCCTGCCCCTGAGGGGACGACTGTGGGAAGCGTCATCGGGGTCGGCATAGGAACCGGGGCATCGCGGGGCAACATACTCTCGCTAGAATCCATTCCTGATGGCACCATTGTATGCAACATCGAGAAGAATGCTGGCGATGGCGGCAAGCTGATAAAATCAGCCGGCTCGTCAGCAATCGTGTTTGCACACGGCGCCGAGGGTGTCACAATAAAGTTCCCGTCCGGCAAGTTTTTGACACTGAACGCCAAGTGCAGGGCAATGGTGGGGGCCATAGCAGGCGCTGGCAGAAAGGAAAAACCATTCCTGAAAGCTGGTGTCAGGGCAAAGTACATGCAGGCCCACGGCAGACTGTACCCGACTGTCCGAGGTATTGCCCAGGCAGCAGTCTATCACCCGCACGGAGGCGGCAGGCACCAGCATATCGGTCGCCAGTCATCAGTAGGCAGGACCACTCCGCCAGGACGCAAGGTCGGCAACATAGCTCCGCGCAAGACCGGCCGCGGCAGGATAAAGGAAGCCCGGTAAAGGGCCAACGCCTCTTCTTCTTTCCCTCTTTTTACGGTCTGCATGGGGAAATCTCTTTTTTGTTTAAAAAAAGCTGGCCTAGGCTAAAAGGCCTCCTTCTCGCCTGCTCTTCTACTATCTATTTTTCAAGCACTCCTTTCCAGAGTGCTATTTCGCCATCAAAACCACCAAGCTGCTTTTCAAACTCCTCATCACTCATACCGTCAGGCCTCGTGAATGCCCAAATCACAGTGGAGCCTCCTTGGTTTGGAATGATCCTGACATAGACTTGCCACTCTATACCGGCTCCGATAAAGACATGATCCAAAACTCCTGCTCCGGGAACAGACATGTGCTTCATTTTTGCCCTGCCTGCAACTACATGGTCAAATGTCCACCATCCCTCGTTGTCTTTTATTACAGAACTTGCAGCACCTCCTGCCTCCATGTTCTTCTTCACATCTTCAAAAAAGGCAAATACGGCACTTGCACTCTTATTCACCGTCATTGTTTTGATGATTACTTTACGCGGTTTGTTGTCTTCCATGTGGGATGAGCAAAGGGCAAATTACTTAAATTAAAGCACCCCCCTACGGGGTATGTACTTTAATGATTGAGGAATTGGCTGCGCTTGATCTTACCCCCGGAGAAGCCCGAGTTTACATGTCCCTCCTAAAACTTGGGCCATCAAAGGTTGGAGCGATTGTCCGAGAATCTAGGGTGTCTTATTCCAAAGTCTATGACGTACTGGAGAGGTTGAGTTCAAAAGGCCTGTCGAGCCATGTCCTGATTGGCAAGGTGCGGCATTTCAGTGCGGCTGAACCGTATAGACTCCACGACTATATTCAGAAAAAAGAAGAGCATCTGCAAAGCGAAAGAGAAATAGCTAGCAAGATAATACCACATCTGCTGAAATTTGCTGGAACTGGCAAGAGGAACAGCGCAGAAATATTTGTCGGTTCAAAAGGCCTTCGGACTGCCTATGAGATCCTGCTGCAGGATGCATCAAAAGGAGACGTTTTGCGCTATTTTTACCCATTTGATGATTACCATGAGATCGCAAGTCCCTTCTATTCAAGGCTGCATCTCTTCCAGAAGCAAAAAAAGCTAGATCAAAGAGGAATAGGTACGTTCAATTTCAAGAAATCAAAACACTATAGGCAGCTCAAAGGCATCAACATGCGCTTTGTGCCTTTTCCA
>CAZPIL010000137.1:0-4784 GCA_964586705.1 uncultured Nitrososphaera sp.
AGTCCGCGACATGTTAAAGAACAAGATGTTTGACGTAGTGATAACCACGTGCGGTGCGCTTGACCACGACATAGCCCGATATTATGACAAATATTATGCAGGAGACTTTCGCATGGACGACAGACAGCTTCTTGACAAAGATGTGCACCGACTTGGAAACGTGCTAGTACCTATGTCGGCCTACGGTCCACTAATAGAAGAAAAGATGCAGGCCTGCCTTGCCGACATGTACAAAGAAGGTAAGCGCGACGTTGCTACATACGAGATCACAGACAAGATAGGTAGCACGCTTGGCGAGTCATCATTCCTCTACTGGGCGCACAAGAACAAGATACCTGTAATCGTGCCGGGCATAGTCGATGGTGCCGTGGGCAGCCAGATATGGCTTTTCCACCAGCAGCACCGCGAATTCAAGCTGGACGTGCTGAAGGACCAGAACCTACTCTCAAACTCGGTCTTTGACGCAAAAAAATCTGGCGCCTTCATGATAGGCGGCGGCATTTCAAAACACCATACATTGTGGTGGAACCAGTACCGCGGGGGGCTTGATTACGCAGTCTACATAACTACGGCCCCCGAATGGGATGGCAGCCTATCAGGCGCGCTCGTCGCTGAAGCCATATCTTGGGGCAAGGTAACTAGCAAGGCCAGGCAGACTACGATACATGGCGAGGCCTCAACACTCCTGCCGTTCATCTATGCGGCACTTCTTGACAGGTAATGCAATTTGGAACTTGACGATGTACTGAGACACTCGCTTGAGACGGGCAGACAAGCCGCCAAACTGCTCAAGGAGAACTTTGGCAAAAACGAGACATATGACGTTTCGGTAAAGCAGGACAGATCTCTTGTTACCCGCGTAGACAGCGAGTCGCAGGCGCTGATAATATCGCACTTGGAGAAACAGTTCCCCGATGTACCATTTGTTGCAGAGGAGCAGGATAAGGGAACCAACGCGGCCATCAGGAGCGACGGCTATTACTTTGTAGTAGACCCTCTGGACGGCACGGCAAGCTTTGTCATGGGGTTACCGTTCTTTTGTACTTCTATAGCATTGTGCAAGGGTTCGGAGACGCTCGTCGGTGCGCTCGTCGATCCGAACCATGGCGAGGAATTTACAGCCATAAGGAACAAGGGTGCGCGGCTTAACGGCAACAGTATTGCAGTCACAAGGCGGAAGGACCTTGCAGAGCTGTACCTCAACGTCAACCATACAAAATTTGACAGTGGCAGGTTTGCAAGGATAAATGAAAATATTTTGAGGAAGATAAAGCGCTACCACAAGCTCGGAAGCCTGTGCCTTGAAGTCGCGTATGTCGCTTCGGGGAGGCTTGACGGCACCATAAATAACGACCTGTCGATGTGGGACATTGCTGCGGCAGGGCTGATTGTAGAAGAAGCCGGAGGCAGGTGGTCGCTCCTTGACGGGACCAAGCCTTCATTCCCGGTTTTTGACAAGCTGGACATAGTGGCCTCAAACGGCCTCGTACACGGTGATCTGCTGAAGAACCTCTAGCGGTCCACTATTCTTACAGAAATTATCCTTGCTTCTTCAGGGTTCACAGGCTGCTGACTTCTAGGGTCGTTTTCGGCGCCTCCCACCGTCTCCAAAGCAGCTATCCTGTCGACTGCGTCCATGCCCTCTATCACCCTGCCAAAAACGGTGTATTGGTTGTCAAGGCTTGCCTTTATCACCTCGCTATCTTCAAGCACTATGAAGAACTGCGAGCCGGCAGTGTCGTTTTCTGTAGCTCTGGCCATCGACACTATACCCTGTGAGTGAGGTATATCATTAAACTCTGCAGGGATGGTGTACCCGGGTCCGCCCTGTCCCCAGGTATCCCTATCAGCAGTTGCGTTGCGGGTCAGCGGATCGCCTCCCTGTATTACAAATCCGGGCGACATCCTGTGGAATATCAGGCCGTCATAAAAGCCATCGTTTGCAAGCGTGATAAAGTTGTCCACATGGCCAGGGGCCGCGTTGGGGAAGAACTCCATCCTTATCGTACCTTGTGCGGTTTCGATCTCTGCAATCTGTGGGCCCGGCGTCATGTCTGCAGTCACGCCTGTTGTGGGTGTGTACGGGTCTCCACGCGGGTCAGGGTCATAGTCACGGTTTACTTTGTAGATGTGTATGCCGGTCACAATGTCTTCGTTTTCAACGTAGCTTGACGACGAGTAGGCCAGGCTGAAGGGCTGATCCTCGCCTTCCGCAGGATATCTGACGCTTGTCGAGTGGAGTTGTACAAAGCCCTGCTGATATGTTTCGCTCACATTGACAATGTCGCCGTTAGGTCCGAACAAAACATAGCTCAGTGGCTCATAGGGCATCAACCTGCCAAGGAGCGTCGACTGCCAGAATGCCCTCTTGGCTGTAAAGCCGTCGCCTTCGATGTACCTTGTCTCATCGTAGCCGGCAATTCTCATTATCCAGTGCTTCTTGCTTTCATCCCCTCCCTGCCCCAGAGTATACAAGGGTACTTCGGTTCCGGCCTCGTCACCTGCAGTGCCTGTGAGGGCCTTTTGCGCGACAGTGTATACTAGCACATAGTCAACATCGAGGTCTTGAGCTATTTGCGCGCCTGCCTCCTGATCACCTATGAACATCTTGGCAAGCGACTCGATTCGCGTCTGGTTGAGCGTCGCGTTGTCAGCTATAGTAGTCCGCTCGCCGAGTGTGGTTATCCAGTAACCATAGTCCCACCATGCAGCAAAGACGGCGTCTTCTTCGGTATTTTCAGAGATCCACTCCATGGTTTCGATCCAGTCATCTGTCTGCATCCTAAACGGAGTGCCGCCATTTGCTATGGCAGTAGGAACATCGACTGCAGTAACCCAGCTTGAATAGGGAGGATAGAAGGCCGGGACGAGCAGGAGTGCGATCATAGTCGCGACATAGATTATCTTGGTGCTGGATGCGCTTGCAAGGACTTCATTTGATTTTTTCTTACTCTTTGCAGATATCTCCCGGCGCTCCATTATGTTTCTTGTAATTTCATAGAGGCCGATGCTTGCAAGAATAATGATGCCTACTGAAGCAAAAACAAGCAGCCTAGCAAAAGTGGCGCTCACGTAGACGCCGGTGATGCCAAGTATGAGTGCAAACACCGCCGCATCGTTGCGTTTCTGGAATGCAAGCCAAATCCCCAGACCGGCGAACATCAACAGTATAGAAAAGTCAAGGAAATAGTCCACTATGGTGGGCGTGAGATGCTCTGCAACCGACTCCACCAGCGGGTTTTGGGTTCCGATAAACGGGTTTACCGCGTTCAGGTACCGGAAGCTGGGTGTGTCGTAAGTGCCAGCTGCAATGAAGCCGATGCCCGCTGCGACGAAGGCTATGAGCAGAAAAGCCAAGTTGCGGTTCCGTACTTTTTCATCACCAAGCCTGGCGACAAAGTTTGCAATTACCAAGTAAATCGTCGTTCCGGCCATTGCTAGGCCGGGAAGGCCCAGTACAAACGACATGCCGGGCCTCGGAAATCCCATGGCGGCAACAAGTGTGAATACAGTGAACGCTATTGCAACGTACATGGGTATTGTAAGATCACGCCTGAAAAATGGGAGAGCCAGGAAGAACAGCGCTATGGGGATGCTAAAGTATTGAATTCCACCCCACGAGGCGTTTGCAAGCCCGAGTAGCAGGCCGCCTACCACCGCCTTTGGTATCGCGTATTTTATCTCCTTGTGCCTTATCGCCGATATGAACAGGTATGTGGCAATGAGTCCGAAGAAGAGGCCCAGTGGCTCGGACTTGAACCAACCTAGGTTGCCACGGAGGATGATAGGAGGGGTAAACGCAAAGAGTAGCGAGGCAAAGAGGCCCGCAGTGGTTCCTCCAAGTACGCGCACGAGCGCAAATACCACTATGGCCGTTAGCGAGCCTATGACGACAGGGAACATGATGGTAAAGTCCATCAGCGGTGCACCGGCGCCAAATATCTGGTACAATATGGCGGCGCTGATGTGCAGGCCGGACTGAGAAGTGGCTGCTATGTCGCGCCCCTCAGGATGCCATGACATGTCGTCGTGCCATTGCCAGTAGGCGTCGAGCCCGTTGTCCAGTATGAACTGGGTCGCCCTGTAGTCAAAGTAGGGGTCAAATTCGTTGAGATAAAAGCCGTACTTTATGGGGTACGACCTCATTATCATCGCAGACGAAAAGGCCAGTGCAAGAACAGCTATGACAAGCAGGTGGTGGGTCTTTAGCTCAAAACTACCGGCTCTAAACACCGTCCTGCTGCTCTGAAACATCGCAGTTGGAGAGTTGGCCCCTATTTTTTAAGGTACTGTCTTTACTCTTGGGACAATATCTCAACAGGGCAAGCCTTTACGAGATCCTTGAAGCGCCGGGCATCATCCTCGGTTCCGACAATAGACGCGTAGTGCATCGGAATTGCAAGCATTTTTGGCTTGATGCGCTCGTTTGTGGCCTTTGCGGCCTCGTCTGCAGTCATCACGTACGTGCCGGAAACAGGCACCAGAGCGACATCAGGCTTTACGGCCTCCATCTCGGGTATTTCGTCGGTATCGCCGGCATGGTATATGCGCAGGCCGCCGAGCGTAATTATGAAGCCCACTTTGCCGTCGGCCTTTGGGTGAAAGTCCTTGTTTGTATTGTATGCTGCCACCGCCTCTATTGCAATGTCTTTGACAGTCAGCCTATCGCCGGGTCCAACAAGCCGGGTTTCCACGCCAAGCTGATTCAGCTTGTCCGAACATTCGCGTGCGGCTACTATGGCAGTGTTAGGGCCAACGACATGTTTCAAGTCGTCCATGCTAAG
>CAZPIL010000138.1:0-4752 GCA_964586705.1 uncultured Nitrososphaera sp.
CCGCACTGCTTTCTCCAAGTCGTCCTTTAATCTGCGCGCAAGGCTTTCTGCTCTACCAAAGTCACATGCGGTCTTTTCAGAAACGTCTGCAAAGCATTCATCGATGCCTACACGCTCAAAGATATCTACGCTATTTCGAATGACTCCCATGGCCCTTTCGGACACCTGTCTGTAATATTCTGTGTCAAGCGGGATGAAATGCGCGTCCTTTGCATCCGAAAGCCTTGATTTGGCAACCCGTATGGGGATACCTGACTTCACTCCATATTTTCTTGCGACATAATTGGCTGTGCTTACTACACCTGATTCTTCGGTTCTGCCCGAAAACACACACACGACAACCGGATCTTTTCTTATCTCGGGATTTCTCAACTCCTCACACTGAGCAAAAAAGTAGTCAAAGTCTATGTGCAGGACTGTCCTTGCCAACACCGTTGATTGTGCGCTCTGATATAATTCAATTACTTGGTGTCAAGCACCGACAGGCCGGGCATCTCGTCACCGGCTAAGTAGCGCAAACTCGCACCGCCGCCTGTGGAGACGTGACTCACTTCATTTTCTGCAACACCGGACTTTTTCATTGCTTCCAGAGTATCGCCACCACCTACAAGGGTTTTGGAGCCACGCCAATATGCTAAGGCCATACTCTTGGCTATGTTGATGGTGCCGTTTGCAAATGCACGCACTTCAAACATACCCATAGGACCATTCCAGAATATCATGCCGGTGCCGTTGGTTCCGCTTACCTCAGTCGAGAAGCGTTCTATCGTCTCGCTACCTATGTCAAAACCTGCCATACCTTCAGGTATGTCTTTTGTCATCATGATCGAGGTGTCTGCTGGAGACTGGGCTGCTACATGATCAGAAGGGAGCATTATCTTCTCGGCGTACTTGGCAAGTGCCTTTTCAGCCCATGGTAGGCGCTCGTAGTCTATAAGTGACTTGCCGGTCTTGGATCCTTTTGCCATCAAAAAAGTGTATGCTGCCGCACCACCTATTATCACTTTGTCAGCCTTCGGCAGGAGATTTTCCAAGGCGCCTATCTTATCTTTTATCTTTACACCGCCAACTACAACTTTGAATGGTTTTGGCGGACTCTCTCTCATCATTGAAAGGTATTCGACTTCCTTTTTAAGATTAAAGCCCGCGAGCCTTATGTCAAACAGCCGTGCCGCGCCATATGTGGAGGAGTGCTTTCTGTGTGATGTAGAGAATGCGTCGTTAACGTAAACGTCTGCCTGAGCCGCGAGCTTCTTACAAAATTCTTCGTCGTTTGTCTCTTCTTCCTTGTGAAAGCGTAGGTTTTCTAAAAGAAGTATGTCTCCCCTGTCCATCTGGGCTATTTCAGATTCAACAGCCTGTCCGACACAGTCGCTTGCAAACCTGACCTTTGTACCTGCCCTCCCTGTTATTTCCTGTAGTCTGCGTGCTACTGGGGCAAGCGTATAGTCTAGGTCACGGCCTTCTGGCCTCCCTAAGTGCGAGACAAGAATCACCTTTGCACCTTTCTTGCTTAGATGCTCAATAGTGGGGATAGTCATACGAATGCGGTAATCCTCGCCTACAGAACTATTGCTCACGCTTACATTAAAGTCCACTCTGACAAGGACGCGCTTGCCTTCAAGGGCGCTGGAATCCACGTCAAGGATCGTTCTTGGGGACAACAGCACCGGTAATTTATGGGGATTAATTTATCTTGTGTGAAACTCTTCCAAAACTTAATAGAGAAGACTGAGTCCAGAGCTGACCGTGAGCGGTTTTATACCCAAGAGGGTTTTGGGCAAGTTCATGCACGTGACAGACCAGTCTCTTAAGAGGGCAAGTGGTAAATCACTCGTCTACTTTATGGGCGCCGGCTTTTGTCCGTTCTGTGCGGCAGAGCGCTGGGCAATAGTGAAGGCGCTGGAGTGCTTTGGTGAGTGGAACGGTCTTGTAACTGACAAGAGCGCGGGTCATGATGAAAAATACCTCAATGTCCCCACATTCAACCTTGCACGTGCAAAATACTCTGGCAACAGCATAGAGTTTGTCTGCAAGGAGACTGCCGACCACAACTTTGAACCTCTGCAGGAACTCGACGATTCTGATTATGAAATCTTGGACATGTTCAACCCTGACCAGATGATACCTTTTCTTCTAGTCGACGGACAATACATGCAGGTTGGCGCCGGCTTTTCACCCGATCTTATACAAAATATGTCGCATGACCAAGTGCAGGCCGAACTTGACAGACCCGACTCTGCCATCGGCAAGGCTATCCGGGCAGAGATAGATAACATCACTGCGCTTGTCTGCAAGAGTATAGGAGGAAAAGGCAATGCCTGTGACTCTGAACCCATAAAAACCCTAGTCAGAAAACTGTAGTCTATTCCTCTATCTTTGCCACTTGTGGCCTTAATGGAGTTATTCTAGTTATGGTCGGACACCCTAGTTTGCTTGCTGCAACTTTGAAACCTTCTTTTGCGAGGTCAAGGTTTGCTGCAGTAACGTGCGCCTCGAAGATGGGCTGACCTGGCTTCACTCTGGCAGCAAGTCCTGTGGACTTTCCAAAAGCTCTGCGCATACCCTCTTGAAGACGGTCCGCACCAGCTGTTGCAATCATTTTGTTCTCTCTGAGAATAACATGTGGATAAACTCTGAGCATGGAGAAGAAGCTAGTATCGCCTCCAACTGCCATCCTCTTATTTGCCGCAAGCCTTGCAGCTTCGAGTGCATTGTGCCTTATCTGTAGCTTTTCCGTTACTACGAGTTCCAGTTTGTAATCATAACTGTCAGATGCTTGACCTGACGAGAACCTTGCAATCTTTAGCTGGGGCTTGCCTGCGATATACTCTCTGCGTACATATGGCATGCCACGAGTCTCGCGATAATTAACTCCCTTCATATCAATACACCGGTTTGAATGCTTAAATGTGGACTTCTGCTGTGATTTAATCGTTATGCCATCTACGCCTGCAGCTGAAAAGCAAGAAGAAGAAGTGCAAGCAGTAGAGGCACGGATTTTAGACGACAGGATATTGGTGGACGACAGGCGTGTTCAGGATGAGCTCCGTACTCGGGGTTATGGCGAAAAGGAAGGAAGTGATTATGTATTAAAACCGTACGAGGCCCTCTATATGATGCAGGTAAAGCGTCTTACGATAAAGGATAGAAAGATGACCTTTGGATCACTTCTTGAGCATTTACTAGAGCATGACCAAAATATCATGATAAAGTTTCTAATATATCGAGACCTGAAAACCCGCGGATACGTAGCAAAGGAAGGATTTGGCTTTGGTAATGACTTTCGTGTCTATGAAAGGGGCGAGTACGAAAAAAAACCTGCGAGGTATGTGGTATTTGGAGTAAATGAGGGTACAAACACCTCTGCCAAGTACTTTGCTGAAGCGGTCGAACAGATTGAAAAGATGGGGAAGGATGCCGTCGTAGCCGTAATCGAGCGACGGGGAGAAGTGATATACTACAAAACATCAAAAATGCACTTTGCACAGAACAAACACAAAACTTCTATTCTGGATAGTGACGGGAATGAAAGAAGACACGCGCTTTAAGGAGGTATATTGTGCCAACTGCAAAATAGTACTTGCGCGCTACTCTACAAAATACTTCGATGATGTCGATATCACTGAGCTTGTAAGGATACATTACTCGTCGCATATAAAGGAGGGTCACGTAGTAGAGACGCGCCTTTCCGTGTAAACGATTTATAGCCCCGACACCTCTACGAGTTTATGCAAGGCACACTCTGTGAGAGGGTTATCAAACTCGACAAGAATATCCGCTTCGCGGGCATCGTAAATGAAAATGGCGAAGTAGTTGAAGGTGGTTTTCAACAGGGCACACAGCCTCTCCTAAACGGTATGGCAGAGCAGCAGATGTACCTTCAGTCTCTTTCCAATGTTCTTACGCTCCGGCAATTCTCTGACAAACTAGGTGAGTTTCGATATAGTATAACAGAACATGGCAAGGTGAAACTGATGACCTTTCCTCTCAACAATGGAATCCTGTGCCTCTCGACTGCTTCTAAGGCAGATACGCTAAAGATACGCAACAAAGTGCTTGCACTTTTGAAAAAGAACAATAAACCCAAAAGGAAGAGTTAATAGTATAGTTCCAAAAGGTTAAATGCATGGGAGCCCCCTCACAGGTAGGGTTGGCAAAGCGTTTTTGCGAGCACTGCTTCTACCGCGGTGACGAATCAGAATTCCTCGCTGCAGCAGACTTTTGTATCGAATGTATGGGTGTTCACGCACACTGCCCCAAGTGCAAGCAAAGCTTCCACAGCGTACACGTAATCGAATGATTTTTTATCCGTGATTGCCATACAAGCGCAGGCTGCATGGTGATGACGAAGTGTACAGTCCCCCTATTATCTGCCCTTCGGGGTAGAAAAAATGAAGAGAATTTACCGGACTGCCGAGCTTGCAGCCTTGAATTCTTTCTTGGTCAGAATCGCAAGCGCTGCCTTTGTCTCCAGATCCTCTGATGCATAAGACATCGACAGTATTGAATCAATCCAAGCAAAATCCTAATTAGTTAAAGGCTGGCAAGTTGGTACATGCAAGATCGTCTTGGAGCTGATGAGGCGCGGCAAGGACGAGACGCTATACTCGAAGGTGGGACAACACTACAAAAAGAACTAGAAAACGACTCGGATTTATGCGAAGTATTGAACCTGCGCTGCCAGAACCCGTACTCTCCGGCGAACGCATTGAAGAAGGCGTGGAGACTGACGAAGATGGCCGCCAACGG
>CAZPIL010000139.1:0-4748 GCA_964586705.1 uncultured Nitrososphaera sp.
TCTGCAAGCCCGATCATGCTGCAGTCAATGATAAGGTCGCTTGCTTCGTTAGTGTCGCCACCTATTATTCTCACACCAAACTCTTGTGAGGCGGCCTGGAAACCCCTTGCGAGCTCCTCGACATAGCCTGCTGTCACGCTCCGAGGAAGGCCAATCGATATCATTGCAGCTTTTGGTTCGACGCCCTTTGCTGCAAGATCACTTGCGCACGAAACGATACTCTTCCTCGCCGCCTGTCGAGGGGTCATCTGCTCCGGAACGTCGGTCATGCCTACCAGCATGTCACTTTTGAATGCGAGTATCTTTTTCCCGAATGTGATCGTCGCAACGTCATCTAGGCCTGTCAAGCCAAGAGCCGACGAAAAGATGCCTATTATGTCCTTTTCACTTAGCTTTGTCATAGGCGCGCTGGACCTTTTCACTTATTTTCTTGAACAACAACTCTGTCTTGCCAGAGCGCGATTCCACAGAGACGCGGATGGCATGTTCGGTATTTGACGGTCTGACAAGTGCCCACGAGTCCTCGTCTATTACCGCCTTCACTCCATCGTCGAATATCATCTGCGTAGATTCGGCCTTTAGCGTCTCCGACAGTTTTTCCATGAGCTTTGTGTGAAGCGACGAGTCTGCAGGTACTTTTGTCCTTATCTGCGAAAACTGGGATGCAAATTCAAGGCAATCCGATACTAGCTTTTTGTCAAGGGTCGCTATGGTTGAAGCAGCCAAAAGGCCGTCGCGGCACATATTAAACTTGGGCATAATAAAGCCGGCGCTGCTGCCCTCGCCGCCAGCTTCGGCACCGGTTTCGAGCATCTTTTTTACCACGTTTGCCTCACCGACCTTTGAATGTGCAATAGTGCCGCCGCGGCTTGCAATGTACTTGTCGATTGCGACGCTCGAGTCCAAGCTAGAGACATAATTCTTGACACCCATTTCTGCTGCCCGGGCAACACACAGGAGCATTGTGGCGTCAGGGTTCAATTTCTCGCCGTCTTTGACGACGACAAGCCTGTCTCCGTCAGGATCAAGTGCAAAGCCAAAATTGAGGTTATTTGCCTTGACGGTCGCACGCAGGTCCGTCAGCTCGTCGGCCGTAGGATCGGGGCCCCGGGATGAGAGACCAGGTACACCGTTTATGCTGACATACCGGATGCCGAGCTTCTGGAATAGGTTCTCCGCATAGCCGCAGGAGGCGCCGCCTCCGCAGTCGATCGCGACCCGGGTATCACCATTTCCAATAATGGCGGCTACATCATCAACATAGGTAGTACCAGTATTAGCATGTTCACCGCCAACCCTGCCTGAAACAGGCTTTGACGCTAGCACCTTTGACAGCTCGTCTTCAAAGAGCCCGCGTCCCTGTATGATGAATTTCAGCCCGTTCCACTCCAGAGGGTTGTGAGAGGCAGTAACCATGATAGCGGCTCCATATTTTCGCGCTTCTCGAAATGCTGCAGGAGTGGGCGCAATACCTATGTCATAGACGTCTATTCCAGATGACATCAGGGACGCTGAAGCGACCTGAGATATGATTCTGCTAGAAGGCCGAGTATCCCGCGCGACTATGCATTTTGTTCCGGCTATACCTGCAAAGAGCGACGAAAAATGCGCGACCTGATTCAGCGTCAGATCCTGCCCGAATATGCCCCTGACGCCGGATATCGATACTTTCAATGCACCTTGGAATTTTGTCTGCAGGTATTTAACATAGCGCGAAGGAATATAATGGCCATCTTAGGAGCACTCTTCGTTTTGCCTTAGTAGCTCAGCCTGGCAGAGCGAGGGTTTCGTAAACCCTAGGTCGTGGGTCCGAAAGCGTCGTTTGACGCCGGATTTCCCACCTAAGGCTCCATTTTTCGCATGTAAACTAGCGTATGCTGTCCTCGCTCTGCCAGGCTGAGCTACTAAGGCGTTAGAGGCGTTAGAACCTATTCTAACGATGTTAGAATCTAAGATAAGTGGTAATTCATCTTCGGTAAATATGGACAATTTCTTTCTGATAGAATGACGTAGGAAACGAGCATAGGCTTTTGATACTTGCTTTTCACCCTTCAGCCATGCCAACTCTGAGGGGGTGAGAAAGGTCAACCTATCGCGACGTATCCATCGTGTCTTATAGGATTTATAGAGGGTTCCAAGCTAACGTGAAGAGGAAACAGGTCAAAAAATCGGCGGGAAACCTATTTCGTATGTGTAGGTGTCATGTGTAGCCACTGGCGTATCTTCTGCGGACCTACGACAACATAGAGCAAGGCCACCGCAAGAGCTGTGACGCCAACGAGAATGATTGATACAAAATCCATTGTTCTCACTTACACTTACACCATTCATGCTCTTTAACTAGACTACCTGAAACCACTCGGGCATTCATGAAGGATTAGAAGTGAATGGGTAGACGTTCCTTGGATCATAACGTACTCTAATTTGGCAATTTGAAAACGTCATCCAAGACAGTCACCCTGCGGTCGTCTACCCTTCATCTCATTATTCACAATTCATGCTTATAGGGTTAGTAGGTTTCATCTTATAGAAGCTGGTCAACCTTGCAGTTTGTTGTAGTAGATCTATGAAGAGAAAATGCTGGAACAAGTCATCCACTGCAATCATTACAATACGGGTGTTCATAGGCTACTCTCTGTCCGCATTTTCTACATACGTCCATGCGGTTATTGGTAGTGGTCATCGACATCAGGTAACTAGTGACATTTCATGCCTTTAAACACCGATATGATGATATCGACTGACCTCAAAGAATAACCAAATTCTAGAAAGTCTTTATGAAATTAGTAGATACTTGTTTACTCAATTCCTTGGTTATAGATCCATATTTCTTTACAACATCAGCATTTTCGGGTTGTCTACCAACCTTTGAAGAACATTTCTCGCTATCTGAATCCTAGGTTCATATCTCTCCATCATGTATTTGTGCAGGACAGCTTTTCTTTCCTTCTTAGTCCTCGGTAGTACCTCGGAGTAGTGCAAAATGCCTTCATCACCGAGTAATTGAGGATGTTCTTGACTCAACAGTTGGCTAAAATATTGCTTAGTCTCTCGATCACTATAGAAATATCTATACCAGCTAACTTCACTCCCTAGCCTACAAGCTCATAGCTTTTAGGACTTTCGATTAGCGAGACTAGGTCATTAAAGGTAAGTGCTAGACCATAAACCCAGTTGGGAACTGTACCGGCAAGTCCTCTTTACTCAGGAAGTGATGGACCAGTTTCCTATAGGGGTGCTAGACACGGTAAATTCGACATGGCCCGTAGCCCGTGTGTGTTCCTGTGCTATTTTGTCCAACGCGTCTTTGTCTTCTGATTCAAAAGATTGATGACATTTCTTACAGTCGTATCTTATCATACTATATGATCACTTAACGCACTCTTAAGTGTAGACGCTAAGCCCTCAACGATAAGTAACGCGGGTCATCCAGATAAGGGATATTCTCCGCGTCAGTCTCTTCCGACATCAGATAGTCAAAACATATCCGGCAAAAGTCCTGATCATCCAGTAGTCTTTGTTCAAATGATAGGCTGTCTTCCAGTATGGGATCGAGTAGTTTCGTAAACCCTAGGTCGGGGGTCCGAATCCCATCTAAAGCTTTGCAAAATATTTGTTTTAGAGGAAAGTTTCAGTGTGCCTATATAGCAGGAACACTTCGCCCCAGCCATGTATGGCAAAACCGAAGACGGCCAGCAAATGAAAGTAGTCGCAACTTTCAGATTGCCAGCGCATGTCATGTCGTTTCTCAGGAAGGAGTCGAGAAAGAAACACCTAAGCATTAACATTCTCATGAATAACATTTTGCAGGAGTACATCGAGTTTCATTCAAGTGCAATAATAGCAGGAATGATGCCCTTCCCAAAAAGAATTCTGAGTTCCATGATGGATTACCTTAACAATGCAGAGATCAAGGAATTGGCAGAAAGGATGACTAGACAAGAATTTGTCAATCTCGTATACATGAAGAAAAATCGCTATACGATGACTAACTTCATAGAATTGCTGCTTGTTTGGGCGAAGCATTCGGGATTTCCGCTCCACGACATACAAGAGGACAATCAGAGAACCTTGGTTATACAGCACAATATGGGGAGAAAGTGGTCTGCATTCATGAAGCTTTCACTAGAAAATACACTTGAAAAACTATCTGATGAAGAGGTTACCTTCGAAAAGCCAGACGACATGCTTGTAATTACAATTGGCAATGACGCAAAGGCAGTTACGAACAACGATCTTGTCCAATAAGCCAGCTAGTTCTATAGATTTTTCGAGGTTCTGTCAGAAGGACTTCACAGAGAACAGCAGGACAGAATGTAGTTAGCTTCATCTACAAGGCATAGTCGACACTCCGATATTTGTCCTCCACTATCGACATCAAGTATTCTTTGTCATTAACTGAGCCATGGCACCAGCACACTTCTCATCAAGTGATGGGAGAGAGGAGCATCATAGTCCTAACCCATTATCTCCATCCAACAGAAAACGCAAAAATCATTATCATCTGTGAGACGCTGCTCAAAGCTGAGAGAGACACCGTCAATCCGGCCGCCACAGAGCATGCAGACATTTTTTGATTCCATTTTCTTTGGTGCATACCTGCAATACCCATCATGGCGCGCTGCAATGCCCAGTTCAACCCGCATAAGGGGCGCTGCTGAATTGAAATCCGGGCATTGCTTGTCGCGTTTGGATGGGAGACTTGCACAGAGAGAAATCCAGTAGCAGGATAAATACAAGAGGTTTAC
>CAZPIL010000140.1:0-1459 GCA_964586705.1 uncultured Nitrososphaera sp.
TTTTTCTCCTCCCTTCTCTTCCTTTCTTGACTGTTTGTAACTGAAATAGACAAAGGCGATAATTGCCAGAACTAAAAAGACGCCCTCTATCCGGGTTATTACGTTGTCAAAAAGCGAGAGGAGAACAAGTGCTACCGCAGCTCCAATCATTATGGGAACTTCTTTTCTTATCGTATTGATGTGAACTGCAAGTGGAAGTATAGCCGCCGATAGCCCCAGGATTAAACCAATGTTTACAATGTTGCTGCCAACAACGTTGCCAAGCGAGATATCCGCCTGACCTGCTAATGCTGCATTGATACTCACTACAAGCTCAGGGGTAGAAGTGCCAAAGGCAACTATTGTCAAGCCAATTACAAGCTGGCTGACATGCATCTTCCTTGCTATATTGACCGAGCCTCTGACAAGCCATTCAGAGCCAAAATACAGCATTACAAGTCCGACAGCAACCAGTAACGCGTTGAATATCAGAGAATCAGGGAGTACCAAAGTATTTGATCGCTAGCTCTACCCAATCTTCTTGTCCCCTCTTTATCAGCTTTGAGACATTAAACGCCTTTGGTGTCGAGCTAGAGACCAATGACGAAAAGGAGGCAGGGCCTTTTGCAGAAGCAGAAAAAAGTCTGCCAAGTCTTGACGAAAATTTAGCAGAATGTTGTCAGCAAGTATAAGGGGAATCAGACACGAAGAAAAAAGTTAGTTGGTCAGTTAGGAAGACTCACTCGAACTTGCGCGGATGTATCAAGGCCAACCCTGCTATTTTGTCATATTGACCATCTGAGCTAATCATGGTGTATCCTTCCTCAACTGCCACCGCAGCGTGAAGACTGTCAAAAAAGGAGAGTCCATATTTGCGTTCCAAGAGAGCCGCTCTTGAGTGATATTCTGCTCTATCTCTGATTATCTTAAAATTGTCATCATATCCTTCAACTACCTTTGACAGCGCAGCCATGAATCCGCCAATATCAGTACCCCCTATGGCCCTTGATCCCAAGTTTACTTCGACAAGGGAATAGGGCGAAAGAAGCAATTTTTCGCCTGATGAGATTATCCTTCGCGCGTGTGTATAATACTGGTCATCTGTTCGGCTCAGTGCCACGAGAAAGTCTGACTCCACCATAAAGGGCATTTACTGTCTCTTCTCCAAGCTCTTTCGCACTTCCTTCAGACTCTGCTCGAAAGCCATTTTCCTCAGCTTGGCAAGATCCTTGGATGTAAATCCAACTGGGTGTTTGGCAAGGTTGTCAAGCAGCGAGTCAGCCTTGATAACTATTCTTCCCCCTTCTTCCAACTCTACTTGCGCAGATTCCTTTATGCCCGCCCTTTCCCGCAGCTCCTTTGGAATGAGGATCCTGCCCTTTTCGTCTACTTTTATAGTCCTCGTCACAGATCTAGTCCCACTGTTATTACAGACGTGGGAATAAATAAACATGTATCTGTCTGCCGACATGCAGATAGG
>CAZPIL010000140.1:1469-4738 GCA_964586705.1 uncultured Nitrososphaera sp.
GCAGATAGGACATCAATTTCATACGCGTCCTTGACTATTCTCCACCCAGAAGAGTCGGGACTTTCTTGCAGAAAATCTAATGGATAGACACTGCCCAAGATCCGCTCCCATTGAGAAACCTCCCCATGGGGCGTAATGTCTTTTATGCTATTCATGGCATGGACGCCATGGACGGGAACGAGTCAGCCGCTTCATGCATACATACATCCATCCATACACACGTACATATTTACAAGTCCTCTCAGGCATACAACGCAAAGACAGAACAAAAGATAGTTGAGGTTTAATGCGGGAATATATTATACCTAACCAACAAGGGAAAAACATGTCCGCAGACGGCAACAATGACGACGATGCCATCGTCATAAGGGGGCTCAGGAAATCATTCAAAAAGCTCCCGGTACTTGAGGGCATCAACCTTCGTGTCAAGAGGGGAACTGTCCTCGCGCTGCTTGGACCAAATGGCGCAGGAAAGACAACCACTGTTCGAATCCTCAGCACACTTCTTTTGCCCGATGCAGGTCAGGCGACAATCAACGGCTTTGACGTGGTAAAACAGGCTGACAAAGTGCACGGCTTGATAGGCCTGACAGGCCAATATGCAGCCGTAGACGAATATTTGACTGGCGAAGAAAACCTGCACATGATAGGCCGTCTCTATCACCTCAGCCACTCTTACATCAAGCAACGCTCTCAGGAACTGCTCGAGCTGTTTGATCTGGTACAAGCCTCAACCCGGCCGGTAAAGACCTATTCTGGCGGCATGCGCCGTCGGCTAGACCTTGCCGTCAGCTTGATTGCGTCTCCACCGATCATCTTTCTCGACGAACCCACTACCGGCCTTGATCCCAGAAGTCGTCTAATCATGTGGGACATCGTCGAGCAGCTGGTTGCCAGCGGCACGACAATACTGCTTACCACCCAAGACATGGACGAAGCGGATCGACTTGCAGACAGGATCGTTGTCATAGATGGCGGCAAAATCATTGCCGAGGGCACATCTGATGAACTGAAACAGCGTGTGGGCTCGGAGCGCCTGCAGGTGACAATTGCCGGCGCAAGCAGCTTCGAGGCAGCCAAAGAGCTCTTTGACGGCGATGATTTTCATTCAGATAGCAAAAGCCGGACTATTAGCGTGGCAACCAAGGGAGGCGTCCACCAACTAAAGCAAGTTCTCAGCCGCCTGGATGCAGCCGGGGTTAGTGTTGAAAATGTTTCATTTCACCGCCCTACGCTTGATGATGTTTTCCTCACGCTGACAGGACACAAGGCAGAGGGATACCAGCAGCAGGAGCAGGAGCCGCTGGCAGGCGGACAGGTTCGAAAGCAGGCAAGGAGACCAGGGGAGAACCCATGACAAAACCTCATTCTTATTCTTTCATTACTGACGTTCAGCCGGGGAAAAAGCGACCGGGGATCTTTTGGGCGCTCAGTGATTCATGGGTCCTGGCCAAGCGAAGCATCAGGCACATCACCAGAAGCCTTGACCAGCTCTTGGCAGTCGCGCTCTTTCCAATGATGTTCTTCCTCTTATTTCGGTACGTCATCGGCGGTGCAATAGACACAGGCGAATTAAGTTACGTAAACTTCCTTGTAGCGGGCATCTTGGTACAGATGCTGGCCTTTGGCGCAAACTATACTACACTGAATCTAGCGATTGACCTGCAGCGAGGGATTGTAGACAGGTTCCGCTCCTTACCCATTGCAAGTTCGACTCTCTTGATTGGCCATGTCTGGGCGGATTTGTTCCGCAACGCAATCTCGGCTCTCATCATTATCGGCGTGGGTTTTCTCATAGGCTTTCAACCAGTCGCAGGACCAGTTGAGTGGCTGCTGGTATTTGTCCTCGCAATCTTCTTTTCGCTTGCCATCTCATGGCTGTCAGCCATAATGGGTCTGCTTGTCAAGAGCATGGAGGCGGCGCAGTGGACAGGTTTCATCATCATTTTTCCATTAACCTTTGTCAGCAGTGCGTTTGTGCCAACTGAAACCATGCCCGAGTTGTTACGAGTCTTTGCTGAAAACCAGCCCCTTACGCATGTCATCGAGGCAATGCGCGCTTGGCTTGTTGGCACGCCAATAGGTAATTCAGGATGGCTGGCATTTGTCTGGAGTATCGGCATCATCGCTGTTTCCATGCCGTTAGCAACTTGGCTCTTCAAACGTCAGGCTTTGCGGTGATTATTGTTTCTGCGGGATATGGCAGAGGACTGAGCCGATACCAAGGTAAGGATAGAGCCGGACTCATCCCTCATTCATTAATTCATTAATTCATTTCTTAACTTTACGCGATAGAAAATCCATCATTATGTCGTACATCTTTTTGGGTTTCTCTATGACTTCCCAATGATCGCTTCCGTAAAGAACTTTGAGCTCGAGCTCTGGCATTTGCTCTTTTGTCTCCTTCGCAAGCCGCATAAACACCCTGTCATCGCTGCCCACAATGGTCAATACGCTACAATTAGCGGCTCGTAGCCTTTGCACCAGGTTTTCTGGTATTGAGTATAGTGCCACTGTTGCAGCAACAAATCCGGCTATGGATGTCTTGCCAACAACCTCTCTAAAGAAAGCAGAGTGTTTCTTATCCTTCCACAAGTCTCTTGCTTCAAATTCGTTGAGCAGATGCTCAACCAGAGCTTCTATGCCAGAGTTTACGGCTATTTCACGGTTTTCAAAATGCTTTTCCAGATCTTCATAGTGAAATTGCTTGGGTGACGAATTGATTAGGATGAGCGCGTCTACTTTTTCCGAGTGTTGAGATGTATATATCGACCCTATTATACCGCCTATTGAATGACCTATTATTGCACATTTCTTTATTTTGAGGTGTTCTAGCAGAAGGAAGAGATCATTCGCGAGATCCTGCATTGTAAATGCCTTGATTTTCCCTATCTCTGTTCTGTAATGACCCCGCAACTCATACGCTATTACTCTAAATCCACTTTTCGTTAGCAATGGTATCTCGTGTCTCCAAATCAAGACGTTGCCTCCAATAGGATGTATCAGAACAACTGGAAAGGATTCCTCATCGCCATGAACCTCATAGTATGTACGAACCGAGCTGGAACTGTGAAATGGAGACATTCATTGTTATGTAACGGATCGTGTTAATTAATCTAGTTTACAAAAAGTAGTTTTAGATCAAGTTCCAACAATAGAGCGCACGAGCTGCTGCTTCTCCACCTTCCTTCAACTAGTCAAATTAGATAGAGCCTGATAACAGTGACCAACAAATGTCTATTCTTCAACTCATAGTTCCAGGGTACGAT
>CAZPIL010000141.1:0-4731 GCA_964586705.1 uncultured Nitrososphaera sp.
TCGCAGTAGGCCTCGCGCTGATAGGACTAGGATTCTGGACCGCAAGCAATGAAAAGAAGAATGCCCCTGCTGAACACCACTAGGGTGCAACGCTTTTAACATTGCCTCTGTGATGCAATAATATATGCCTGCCTCTGATTACAGTGAGCCAGTCAGTGCTTATGCCAATACTGAAAAGACCTTCTTTGAGCTTGCAAGTGAGCAGCGCCTCTCCATAATTTTCCGAATATATGAGAAAAAGGCCAAGATATCGCAATTAGCAAAGGATCTCGAGATAACCATGCAGGAGGCACACAGAAATGTCAACCGCCTTCAGGATGCGGGTCTGATAGAGAAAAACCCTGAAGGTATTTTCTCATTGACAACCTTTGGCAATACTATAATCAAGCAAATCCCGACCTTCAATTACCTGTCGAAGCATAAGGAATACTTTTCTGAGCACGTTCTTGGTGAGCTACCTATAAAGTTCATCATGCGGCTGGGAGCGCTTGACAAGTGCGAGTATGTGAAAGGAGTGGTTGCGATTCTCGAGCGGTGGAAGGGTATCTATCGGAATGCCGATGAATACATCTACGAGATTGTGCCTCAGGTTCCAATTGACCTTATAGAGCCAGCCATTGACCGTGTAAAAGCTAAGGAGGTAAAGTACAGTTACGTCCTACCAAAGAATGTAATCATACCGAAAGGTCGAAAGGATCTGTTAAAAAAACTGGGTCACAGTGAGCTCTTGAACAAAGGTGCCATAGAGAGACGTATGGTTGAAAGAGTGCAGGTATCAGTTGTCCTGAACGAAAAGTATGCATCAGTCATGTTCCCGACTCAAAAGGGCGAAACTGACATGAACATGATATTTTACAGTTCTGATCCAATATTTCATGAATGGTGCCTCGACTACTTTAGGTATCGCTGGTACGGCTCAGACGTCTTTGACGAGAGTCACTTGAAAGAGATTTGAGCCTAGGGGCTCCTCATGTCTACAGATCGTGAGTAGAGAAAGTGGGGTTATTTCATCCACTCAATGGGGATGTCTTGGTAAAGGCCATTTGGTAGGACACGTCTTATTGATATTGGTAGTGCCTTCTGCTCGACTTCTTCCATTGCGAGGAGGATCGATGTATTTGCTTCCTCTGACGCTTTTATCAGTGGCGGCGCACCGAGCGATAGCTGAAGTGCGCGCGCACCTGTAATCCTTGCACGTTCAAAACGTGTAAGCCAGGGAAGGCCTATGAGGACCTTGTCACCTTGAGCCTCTATTTCCCGGAGATCAAACTCTGTCTCTTGATAAATTACAACCTCCTCTGCCGGCCTGTTAGACTTTTTTGTGTCCTCCTCAACTTTGCCTTTTATCTTTGTAGACCTTTTTGAGGCAGTTTTTTTTGTAAAGCGTTTGACTACCAAGAATGATGCAAAAAGCTATTATATATCTAATTAAATGTTGCGAATTTTTCAACTAGCCTCTTACCTGTGGAGCCGGCAAAACCTTTTCATTATATGTGCTCTCTTTCAGGATTGTGCAGGCAGGCTCGGTTTCAAGGATCAGAGTTGTAGCAGAAGTCACAGACAAAGGTTCTACAGAGTGCGAGATTGTGCGTCACCTTGCCCCTATTACGTCTACTATATTGCTGAAGGGACTGCCTGTACAGGACAGGGCGCACTGGTTTGCAGACAAGTTCATCTACATAGAGACTGGCATGATAATAGGCGCAGAGAAACAAAGGACACAGTTCAAGCGCGGAGATATGGCACTCATGATATCTAATGGCGCAATATGCTTTGTCCTAAGAGACTGCACAGTGCCTGCAATGAACCCTATAGGCAAGATACTTGGCAATATTGAAGCAATAGAGGGAGTTCGGGTAGGGGATGTAGTGTCTGTGAAAAGGGCTACTGCTTGACCTTTTCATACACCGTGTGGCCACTGTATCCGCCAGCCTTTTTTAAAGCGCCCTTTTCTTCGAGTGACTTGATAAATGCATTTGCCACTGATATCTTGACGCCGGTAGTCTTTGCCACTGATTGGACTGTTATAGCCTTCATGCCTGCGATGGCCTTCATACCCGATGGTTCTTCCAGTACTACTGAAAGCTTTTGCCTCTGTTGTGTCTTGCCCTTCTTCTCGTCTTTTGCAGCCTGTTTACCCTCGCCTGCCGGACCTGTTGCTGTACCCTTGTCCTGCCTTGCAGCCGGCTTATTCTTGTTGCCACCCATAGTGACGCTACTATCTGCTTACCCATTAATATTCTGTGCAAAATAAGACACTGTTAACGCCTGAGGATTGAAATTTTGACAGTGGGATGGTGGTATTAGCATGAATTCAATGGGAATACCTGAGCGTCAAAATCTAGTCCCAGAACTGAAAGAAGTCATGTAAAACCTAATTCTAAATGAGCTAGACTATCACAGCAAACTGACACAACCCTGCGGCTGGAACTAGCCCTGACTGGCATGCAAAGTTTATAGAGTTAGTGCATGCACTCTGCAGAATAATAAAGAGGCTGGATAATATTGCAACAATTTTCTGATGGAAAGAAAGTGCAGGTAGGCCTTTTGAACATTTCAGAAATCAATGAGCACTACTCTGAGCTAGCCAAGGGGATGCAGAGAGCCATTCAACTTTCAAAGTCCGGAACGGAAGAAAAATTGAAGAGAAGTACTATCTTGGAATTTGAGAAATTTTTTGCCAAGTTCGGCATCGACTTACATGAGACTCTGGGCTTTGAAGATACCAGCATTGGCAGTATAAAACTTGAAGGAAGGGGAGATGTGATCTCTGGTACCCTGATAATTGAATACAAGGGATACAACTTGCTTGAAAGCGAAGCCGAATATAAGAAATCAGTTAGGCAAGTGCTAGAGCGATACTTGATTCCAATTGATGAACGGGTAGCCAAAAACTTCCATGCAATTCTCTTTGACGGGAATACTATTTCCTTCTTCAGTTTCGATGGACCAAAACAAGATTGGGTTGTTACGAAAAAGCGGTTCAATGATTTTGTCCTCCGTGACTGGGTTCTTTTGATATCTAAAACAATAAAGCAGCCAGTATCCAGCAAATCATTGAAAAATGCTTTTTCAATCCGGGCTCCTCTTGCATCCCACGCGATTAGCACTTTCTACTCAAAACTAGATCATGCAATAAGGAAAAATGGAAGAATAAAGATGCTCTTTAATGAATGGGATAAGAGCTTCAGCTACATCTATGGTGGCATTCTGAATGACAAAAAGGTAAAGGAAGACTTCAAAGAGGTCGCAGACCTAATCCGCGGTATTCATAGCTCAGATGACATGCAGCCTAATCAGTTTCTCTTTTGCTTCTATACTTACTACGCATTCATAATCAAACTATATGCCAGTGAGATTGCCTCAATCCATTTACGTATTGCTCCTGACTCACCTATCAAAGCCGTGCTCAGGAGTACAGATCTGCGTGAAGGACTGCGTGATATTGAAAGCGGTAATTTCTTCAAAGATGCGGCCGGTATTGACAATTACATAGAAGGCGGTTTTTTCTCGTGGTATCTTGACGCGTGGGATTCAGAATTGGAAGATGAAATAAGAATGATTCTGAGAAAGCTCAACTCATTTGACTTCGAGAGCAGTATCCTAGATCAGGCTAATTCTCGGGATATCTTGAAGAGCATATACCAAGAAATAATTCCTCAAAAAATAAGACACGACTTGGGTGAGTACTACACTCCTGATTGGCTTATCAGTGTAGTACTAAATGAAGTCGGATTTGACGGAAAATCTAGTAGCAGAGTACTCGACCCCGGTTGTGGTTCCGGAGGTTTCTTAGTTGAAGCAATAAATAGAATTAAACAGGAAAACAAACATAACAAAGACAACAAGGATTTACTAGCAAAGATAATTCATCACGTGGTTGGCTTTGATGTCAATCCTGTTGCCGTATTGACTGCAAGAACAAACTATCTGATGGCTTTAACTCCGCTCCTTGGGGCAAAGAAGAGGATAACCTTACCGATTTACCTTGCAGACGCGATAATTACACCAAGCACAGAGGGTAAAGCACAACTATACTCGACTGTTTACTGGATCTCTACAGTTGAAGGTATGTTTTCCTTACCCAGAGATTTTGTTGATTCAGGATATCTGAACGATGGAATGAGCATAATCGAACAGTGCGTGGAAAACAATTACCCTACAGCAGATTTTGAGACGCTTTTCAAGAAACATATCAAAGTAGGGGCCCAAGACATGACTATTATTGACGAATTCTACGATCAGGTAAAAAAACTACACTCACAGAACAAGAACAAGATCTGGATTAAAATCATTCAAAATTCATTTGCACCGATATTTTATTCTGAATTTGATTATGTAGTTGGTAATCCTCCTTGGATAAAGTGGGATTTTCTCTCAAAAGATTACAAGAAGAAACTTGGCAATCTATATCTGAAAATCTACAAGTTATTTGCGCATAAGGGAATGAAAGCTGGTATGGGATACTCTCACGACGACATCTCTGCTGTTTTCATGTATGTGGCAATAGACAAGTATTTGCGAATTGGGGGTAAACTTGGATTTGTGATGAAGCAGACACTTTACAAGAGCATCGCAGGCAGTGAGTTCAGAAAATTCAAAATTGAAAAAGAACAAGGACATTCAATACCCCTAAAGGTTTGCAAGGTGAATGATATGCTTGCAATGCAACCTTTCAAGTCATCTGCAAGAGCAGAACCATCAACCATCATTCTTGAAAAAGGAGAGGAG
>CAZPIL010000142.1:0-4720 GCA_964586705.1 uncultured Nitrososphaera sp.
TTGATATCCCTAGATCAATGCCACTATGATTAAATAACAAACAGAGCAACCTGCAACCATTGAGGCTGGCAATTGCCATCACGGGCGCCTCTGGTGTCATATATGGATTAAAAGCCCTAGAAGTGCTCAAGAGGTCAGGTGTCGAAACGCACCTTATCCTAAGCGAATGGGGTGAAAAGACTATCAAGATAGAGACAGATAAGGACGGCAGATACGCAAGGTCGCTTGCTACCAGAGTATACGACGACTCGAACATGGCCGCGCCTGTTTCCTCCGGATCTTTCAAAATAGACGGCATGGTGGTAATACCATGCAGCATGAAGACCCTTGCCAGCATCGCAAATGGGCTTGATGATACGTTGGTCGCAAGGGCTGCAGATGTCTGCATCAAAGAGACGCGCAAAGTTGTCTTGGTGCCAAGAGAGGCGCCACTTTCGAGGATACACCTGGAAAACATGAGCAAGCTCGCTGGCCTCCCAAACGTAGTCATCATGCCTGCCATGCCAGGATTCTACCACCGGCCCAAAACAATGGAAGACCTGATCGATCATGTTGTTGGAAAAGTGCTGGACCAGTTTGAGATACAACATGATCTTTTCAAAAGATGGGGCGAGAAAACAGGAACAGATTTTTGACTGGGGAGTTACTAGGTTCCCAGAATGGCGAAGTTAATAGAGATAAGCGGATTGAACCTAGAGAAATTAATTGCAGCACTTTGAAATTCTTCTATCTCCATCTGATTTGCGTCTGTCAAGATACTATGGCTGTGCAAGGAAATGTGGAAGAATGAAAGGGTTCAAAAGTTCGTTATTTTTGTTATGATTGTTATTTTAAAGTCTTCCGTACATTGTGGCCATCAGGTTATTGGACTACAAAAAAGCCGACAACGTTGTTGCGAACTAGCAGGTCCGGAAACGCGCTATCTTGATGCAACCCACCTTGGCAAGTAAATGGCAGTCCTGTCCCTTATCCATTCCTTCCTTTCCACCCGGCAGAATTGTAAGGTTTTATAATGCAGTTTTTCTAATTAATTTATGCCTGCCAACGGGGGTGGGAAAGAATAGCTAGGTACAAAAAGACATATTCTAGTCGTTCGGTCAGTTTCGTGATCCCTCTTCTAGCTATGATGCTTATTGGCGGCATGTATGTCATTTCTTCCACAGGAGGCCAAGACGGTGCGAGCTTTATCCTCATCACCATAGCCGCGGGCTTGGTTGTCTACTGGGTTCGGGAGTTGCGGGTGATATCAAGATCAGAAGAGCAAAAGATGATGCCACGAGAAATGGAACACAAGGACTGGGTATATGATCTGATAGAGAATAAAGATGAGATGGTGTTTGTAGCAGAAGTACCCGGACCGGAGGACCAGATAAGAGTGAGACTTGCAGCGGGTATTCTACGAATCAAGGGCGGCCAAAACTTTTCTAAAGATGTGCAGCTTGATTTAACGTCTGAGATGGGCATATCAGACTACAAGTACCGCAACGGAGTACTTACAATAAAGATGCAAAGGGTCTAGAGATCTGTGTGGTCTTCCCACAGACGCATCCTGTCTTCCTTGTCGCGCTTGCGCGCTTCCTGTAGCATATTATAGACGGTCTTGTGCATGCTGCCCTTTGCAAGCAGGTCTATGGCGTCAGTAGCCAAACGAATTTCATGGGAGGTACCTATGAGCGCAACCGTATGACCATAGATGGAGATATAGGCACCGCTCAGATCCTCGATTGTCCTGCGCGCCTTGCCACCCTCACCTATTATCCTCCCCCTTATTCGCGCAAGGGCGCTCGGCGACTTGCCAGTGTAGTCGCGCAAATCGATCTGCTGGTAGACATCTTCTTCACCAAATAGTCGCATAGCACGCTCGGGCGAAAAGCCGCGAGCAATAGCTGATACGATTTCAACTGCCTTGAATATCTCCATCTGCTCGACCGGTTTGTCACCTTTTACCATTGCGTCGCCAGACTGGCTGTCCACTTCTATTGCAACGCCACATTTTTTCTCTATATCCTGCTTTACCTTGCCGCTCTTGCCTATTAGGGCGCCTATCCTTTCCCGTGGAATCTTTATCGAGTGGGCAAAGCTCATGTCGTTGACATCTCTACAATCCGGTCAGTGTCAAGCACATCAATGTCTCGCTTGGCAAAGAACCTGTTAACATTCTGTATGTCGCGGACTAAAAACTGTTTTGAATTAGGATGGCGAACATCGACGGCGGAGCCAAAGTCAAATAACATTACCTCACCCTCAAGGTTCTTGAATATATTGTATTCAGAAAGGTCTGCATGCACCAGGCCGGCATTTTGACGCAGCATCACCATCTGTTTGATAACCTCGTCATAGTCGTCCTGTGTCACCTCACTTTCAGCCAGAGGTGTTGCAACATTTCCATCGTCATCTCCTATGAATTCCATGACAAGCACATTCTTCTCAACTGCAATCGGGGCGGGTACTCGGACACCGGCGTCATGGGCAGTCTTTAGGTTTTTGAACTCTTTTTTCGCCCACGTCGCTATGAAACTTCTTGTATCCTTCTTTATGTCTGTGAACCGGGGATCGCCGGCGATGTACTGCATTCTTTTCTTGAATTCCGAGCTGACAGTCAAGTATATCTTGACCGCGACGTACTTTCCGGCTGGCGTCTCTGCAATATAGAGCTTGGACTCCTTACCAGAGGCAAAGTGGATCCTGACAGATTTCAATATGCCATCATTGACCATCTTTGTTATGACCATCAGGGTGGGCATGTCAAAGACATCTTCGACAACTTGATAGTCTTCAGATCTTTTCTCAAGGAGCCGGCTTTCGCGCTCGTATTTTTTGTATTGTCTATCAGCCCGCGCAATTGCCTTGTCGTCATCCGGTCGCTCGTACACAGGCATCACTTGTTCTGGAACTTGAAGATCATCAAAAATGGTATGCCAGATATGTGTTTTATGGAAGCTTCATTTGCCATGCCCATCTCCAGGGCCTGATCCACTATACCCTTTCCAACAAGATTTGCGATTGCACATTTTTTTAATAGCTCACCAGCATAGTCACTTTCGATAACTTCTTGCTGGAAATACTCTTTTGTGATGTTTATTACAAGTCCATCCTGCTCTAGCTTGCTACCTATGAGCGCAAGGTCGCATATATCTACCATGAGCGATCCCTGGTATGGCGTGGTCCTTGCAGCGTACATAGTGTTTTCTTGTACAGAGAGCATAATGAGGCTTTCTAGCCGTATGTCTCAATCTTGATGTCAAACGAGCCGTCTTTTCTCTTGTTTCTGTTGCTCACAAACCCGAGCGGTTGCAATATGGCAATCACGCTATCAATGGTACCCTGATAACCGCAGATATGAAAGAATGTGTTTTCAGGAGTTATCTTGTGACCAAGCGCGCGCTCTAGTTCCGACACGCCGCCATTTTGGACCAAGAGTGTTTCAACCCTGCCGGTATGGCCTGTCCAGCCCACTGACAGAGGCTCTCGGGGTCGACTCACCGTAGGCAGGTAGGCAAAGTTAGGGTTATCTTTGGCCAAGGTTTCGAAAAGCTGTCGGTAACCAAGCTCCTGAACATTCCTTGCGCCATGCAGAACGACGACCTTTCTCTTCGAGTTTGTTGCCTTCAGGTGGAGAGCATAGCTTACAAAGGGTGCGAGGCCGGTACCTGATGCCACCAGGACAAGCGTCCGTTCGTCTTGAGTACCGTCTGCCTTTTTATCTTCCATTGTGAAGACTCCGGCGGGCTTGCGCCAGTACAACGTATCACCTGATTTTAGGTTAAAGAGCGCGGTTGTGAACTTGCCAGGAAATGGCTCTGTAGCCCACTTGACATAAAGCTCGAAATATCGTTTTTCTTCCGGTGGCGATGCAAGCGAGTATGCTCGGTTTGTTATCCTGTCATCGCCGTCAAGTTTCAGACCAACTGTAATGAACTGGCCGGACTTGAAGTCTGGAACAGGACTTCCATCTTCAGGCTGGATCCTCAATATCGCAAGGTCATGAGTCAAATCCTCTCTGTATATCAGTCTGCCAAGTAAAGGCTGCACGCTCATGTACCATTGTGAGGCTGCCATAGAGTATATTTTTATTTGGTGCCGTTTTAGAATACGGCAATTTGGCAAGTGCAAAGGGCATAGCTCTTACAGTGGCCATTATAGCTGGTGTGGCAGTAGCAAGCATGCTAATCTGGTTTGGCCCGCAGGGTGGGTCCAATGTGGCCAACATAGGTCAGAACGTAAATGCTGACAATGTTAACGATTTCAGAAGTGATGAAGCCCTCGGGTTGATATACACCCGGCACCAGAGCGTTGCTGCGGACGTTGACCTGAACTATGACAGGTGGAAGACAGAAAATATAGATACCTCACGGATGCTGCGCACAATTTCGGACGCAAAAACTGAAACAGGAGAGATGAGGGGAGCCTTTGAAGCAGCCACGCCACCTGAGGAATGGCAAACAAGCTTTGACCATTATTCTGCCACCCTGGATAGCTTTTTCATGTATCTTAACGAGATGGAGAGGTTAGTGAGGGCAGGCGACAAGAATCCTGATGAGACTACTCTCAACGAGTACCGCCAGGATTCAGATGAACAGCTAAAACTTGCTCGGGATGCGATACCAGTAGATCCATTCGATTTTACTTGAGTGTCTGCAGTATCTGATCAATTCTTGCATCAGTCTTGAATGCCCCCGTGTTAAAAGATGCCCTTGATGCCCGATAACCCGAAGTCTGA
>CAZPIL010000143.1:0-4715 GCA_964586705.1 uncultured Nitrososphaera sp.
ATCCTCATTCTAAATAACCTAGAAACGATAACAAGGTCAAAAAGTCTCAAAGCCCATACGACCCGCATTGACGTTCTGGCGTCTAATGTAAAGTCTATCCTTGAAGAGGCTATGATTGATGGCATGAGGGTAAGGAGGTTAGGAGTCAGGATATCTGACTTTCAAGACAGCACAGCTCAGGATACCCTTTTTGACTTTATGCCGCGCTAGCGTTTGTCTGCTTTAGCCGGCGTATCCTCTTGCTCTCTGCAAACATAACCACACCTAGGTATATTGCAAGCCAAGGCAAGAACATTATCTCGCCTGCCACTGAATGGAAAGCCTCCCATTCGTTCACTCGGGTAGTCACCACAAGCGCATAGAGCGAAAGTGCGATGATGCGGACGACATTGACGGCCACTGTTCCGAAGGTTCCGATGACAAAGTAGATCATCTTTCTCTTCAGCGGCATCTCCATCTTTAGCAAGAAAGCAAGCATGACGAGCGTATAGATTATCATGCTGTGCACACCGGCAGATGGCCAGAAGACCTGCAGCGCGAACGGCCCTTGAAGACCGTTTAATACCAACAAGTTGCCTCTCGCTGACGCAGGGGGTGCAGGGCTGTCAGGGTTGGATGGCCCGATGTTAGTGATATTGGTATCGATAAAGTTGATAACTGCTTGATCTATCTGTAGGTAAATAGGGACTATGAATTGCAATGGTCCAAGCGTATCATATGGAAAAAAGGCGTCAAGAGCAAGTATCACGGCGCTTCCAGCTAGATAGATGGCCCCTGCAGGCGCAATCTTGTACCAGCGCCGGCCAAAAAGAATTGCAAGTGATGTTCCTATAAAAAGCGCCATCACGATAAAATCCCACATCCATACCCAGCTTAATTCAAGTGCAACATTGTATGCAGGCGCAGCATCTTCGATTGACTGACGCAGGCCAAACGGAAGTATTGCAAAATATACAATGGTCGCGACTGCAAGCCCCAACACAACTGTAAACTTGACCTTGTTTACAGATTGTCTGATGCCAATGAGTTCAGCCGCAATAAAGGCCATCGCGAAGATAAAGCCACCCCGTCCCTCGTTCCACGATAGACTGAATGTGTCCGGATATGCCACCATCGTGAATATTATCGGAGCTATGAGAACAAGTGTGACTGCAATGCTTGGGTGTACCCCAAAAATAGCAGGCGGGCTAGTAGATGTTGGGACGGTCGTGTCGCCTGACAAACCGCTATTTTTCGCTCTTTAGAACATAAAAACGTTCTATGTCCGAATTGCCTCCGAAAACCACTTTGGCACCATGCCTTGTGCGTTCTTCAGCAGGTAATTGATGCTTTCATCAAGTATGTAGGTAGTAGCAAAGTCTTCGGCATTTCGGATGCTTCTGCCATATGACTGGGCAAGGCGCAGGACTGTATACCAAGTATACCAGCGCGGATCGCGCCTTTTCATTTCTGAGACCTTACGGTCTGTCAGGTCAGGATACGGTACTTTTACGATAACTTGAAATCGCGAAAGCTCATCCTTCAGGTCAACCCCGAGGTGGAGTGAAGGTGATATGAGCACGGTGGGCCTTTTGCTTGCCGCATGTTTTGCTATCACCTCTTCACGGTCAAGCGACGAGCCGGTTTCTATTAGCCGAGCCGCGTTTTCCTTACCCACATTATTTCGGATAAATTGCAGTTGGACATAAGATGTCGTATGAATTATTCCTTTTTCATTCTTGTGCATAGACATAATGTTGTCTATCGCCTTGGAGATCTTGGGCAGACCCTCCTGCATGGTCTTAGCAGAAAGCCATGCAACATTCATCAGCCTTATTGGCCTATTCTTTACTGGAAAGTCAGAATCGCGCACCTGAATGAATTTCGCAGCATCAGGCTTCATACCTGCCACCTTACACAGATAGTCCTTACTTAGTATGGTTGCGCTCATGAAAAAAGCTATCGCGCCCTTGTCAAGTATGTCGCCAAAGTAGCTGGCAGTTTCAAGTGGTGTCAGCGTTGCACGCGAGATCTTGTTGTCTCCGTCGCGTTGAATGCTCGACACTATCCAGTTCTTTTTGCTTCCGCTCATGACGAATAGTACAGCAGAGAGGTTCTTCTCCCGGGAGATCGCCTCTATAAGGTTGCGCTCAGTGTACGGCTCTACCAGCCTCCCTTGCTCTATTGCTTCAGTGGCCTGTTCGATGAACTTCAGTAGCTTGTCCTGTAGACTAGAAAGAAAGTCCATCCATGTTTCAACGTCTTCTATCGCACTCTCCGGCATCTGGACTCGTGGAAGAAAGCGAAGTGCAGTCTTGCTGACCGTAAAAGAGCGAAAGTCTCCTACTTCTGATTCTAACTGATGGGCCTCGTCAAGCACAAGAAGCTTGCGCCTCTGACTCGTGCCTGTGTAAAAGATGTCTGACAGAAAGTAGCGGTAGTTGTAGACAGTATGGCTCGCCTTTGCTCCCATCCACTTTTGGTGGAAGTAGTGGCATGGTCTCCAAGATAATTCAACTAGACGAGACTGCTTTTTCAGACCGTCCACATAGCCTCTTTCTGAGAGCGGGTTTATCTTGATAAGCTCCTGTGTTGTTCCCAGTCCCACTACATCATAGTCTAGCAGTCTTGTCTTGAAAGCGCAGTCATAATCTTCGTCCTGCACACAGGGACCATAATCGCAGCTTTCCTCAAGACCCATATCTTCTTTAATGATGCAAGGAAAGTTTCCTCTGCCTTTAACCTCAAAGACAAAAGGAAAGTCTCGTCTGTATTGTGCTTGAAGATCTTTGGTAGCCGTACATATGTGGGAGCTGCCAAGATAGCGCGCAAGTGTTATGGCAACAGGAGTCTTGCCAAAGCCAGTTGGTGCTTCTAGAAACACATTTTTGTAGCCGGATTTTATAGCCGACTCAATTTCAAGAAGAACAGCACGTTGCTTGTCACGCATATGTGGAAATGGAAAATAGTTAAGTATAGACAACAGGTAGTGTAAGTGTTAGTCAGTTAGCCGTCTTTTTTAGGTTTGGGTCATAAAGGAAGCACCTTACGTAGCCAGACTTAGTCGCAAACTCGGGTGGCTCGCTCTTGCAAACTGCCATGGCATGTGAACACCGCGCGTAAAACCGGCAGCCCTTAGGAGGGTCAAGAAGCGATGGAGGTTTGCCAGGTATAAAGCGAATATTCTTTTCTGATGAGTATAGTTTAGGGACGGCAGATATTAGTGCCTGTGTATAAGGATGTTGGGGATTGTGGTAAACCTCGTCAGCAGAACCGAATTCAACAATCTGACCAGCGTACATTATTCCTATCTTTTGCGCTATCTGTGAAACGAGCGCAAGGTCATGTGTTATGAGTATAACTGTCAAGTTCTTTTCCTGATGCAGCTTTTTCAACAGTGATATAATCTGTGCCTGTACCAGCACGTCAAGGGCGGTGGTCGGTTCGTCTGCAATAAGCAGATCGGGCTCTAACAACAACGCCATCGCGATCACCACGCGTTGTTTCATGCCGCCGGAAAGCTCGTGAGGATACCTACCGCCGACCGATGGGTCAAGACCTACATTTCTAAGCGATTCGACTATCTTGCTTTCATATTCTCCCCGGTAGCCGTGCTCCCGGAGGACTTCTTCTAGCTGGCTTGATACAGTATATACTGGGTCGAGCGCGTTCATGGCGCCCTGAAATATCATCGCTATCTTTTTCCAGCGTACGCTACTGTTAAACGCCCTGTCTGAAAGCTTCATTACATCCTCACCTGACAACATGACCGTTCCGCCCATTACTTTGCCAGGTGTCTGCATAGAACGCATAAGTGCAGAACCGAGCGTACTCTTGCCGCACGCGGACTCGCCGACTATTCCAAGTGACTCACGCTTTTTGAGCACAAAGTTAATCCCATCAACTGCTCTGACGACCCCTTTCTCTGTAAGGTAGTAGGCCGCAAGAGCGGACACTTCAACCTTGTCACGGTCTTCAACCAATAACCGCATGAATATCTCGTACGTATAATATCTTGCGCCTAACTTGGAAAAGGTTCAAAAGATGGCAAGGCAGGTCAAAGGTAGCGAGAACCAAGAAATGGCAGACATACACAGAACTCACTACGCAAGGGATCTTGACGAGCACATGATAGGAAAGGAAGTCAAGATAGGAGGCTGGATAGAAGACGTACGCGACATTGGCAAGCTTGCATTTGTAACTGTGCGTGACTCGACTGGCGCGTGTCAAAATATCGTTACTGGTGACAACGTCCAAAAGGCAGTACAGGCGCAAAGACAGAGTGCAATAATAGTCGCAGGCACGGTTCAAAAGAGCAAAGCAAAGGACTTCCCAGTTGAAATCAAGGTCAAGGAATTTACGATATTAACAAGTGCGGTTCAACCGCTGCCCATAGACCCCACAGGAAGAGTAGAGTCAGGGTTCGATAAGCGCCTTGATGCAAGAGCGCTTGACCTGCGCAATCCAAAGATCGCCGCGATGTTCCGCCTGCGTTCTACAGGGTTGAAGATCATCCGCGATGTCTTGCGCGATGAAGGGTTTATAGAAGTAAACACGCCCAAGATAATCGGGACCGCAAGTGAAGGTGGAGCAAACCTTTTCAGCTTGGATTATTTTAAGCGTAAGGCGTACCTAGCACAGAGTCCGCAGCTTTACAAAGAACAACTGACACTTGGACTTGACAGGGTTTTTGAGATAGGACCGTATTTCAGGGCTGAAAACTCACACACCGTCAG
>CAZPIL010000144.1:0-4713 GCA_964586705.1 uncultured Nitrososphaera sp.
TTGGTATTACTCTTTCAGCCCGCAGGTCGCAGACTATGAGCGCGATCAGCCGTGGTTGCAGGCGACAGTCAAAAGTGCCATCTATCCACTCCTTGGCATTCTATATGTCGCAGAAAAGGGCTACGGTGTTGCAAACGGGGAAGAAGGGTCAGTCCTTGCAGGCTTTGTTGCAAGCTCGCTTATCGGAATGGTATACTTGGCGCCGGCAGCCGTTGCTATCCGAAAAAAGGCAAGCGCCAACAGACTCTTGCTGCCGCTTGCAATAATACTAGCAGCTTCGCTTGGCATGATTTCCGCAGGAACAATAGTCGAAAGCAGTACTCTGCTAACAATCTCGACCTCTGTGTTCGTGCTCTCTTCTATAGGCATAGGCATAGTTGCTATAACGTATCTTGCCCGGATTGTTGAAGCGTGCCTAAAAAAGGGTAAGAATACTACTACTACTACTACTCTATAATTGCCAACACATCGTTTCTTGAAACACTTGCACCCTGTTTGACCTTTATCTCCTTCAGATGGCCATCTTTGTGCGCCTTTACTGCGACCTGCATCTTCATTGACTCAAGAATGACGATGACATCACCCTTCTTGACTTCCTTGCCTGGTTCCGCCGCGATGCTTACGACCCTGCCTGGGATCTGACTTGCTAGGTCCTTATCTCCGCCGCCAAGTCCGCCTAGCGCTGAAGCTTTTTCCAGCACTTCTGTGAGCTTGGAGTGCTTTTTGATCGTTATAGGTTGACCATCAAGAATTATCTTCATTTCTGCGCTACCGGACTGGAGCACCTTTGCGTGGTGGAACTTGTTATCCAGTATGAACTCAAACTCATCGGTGCCAGACTTTAGCAGCTTGAGAGTATGATTCTCGTTGCCGATACTGATGAGTAGCGAGCCGTCATCTGTGGTTCTCAACACCTCACCCTTGAGCATCTGTGTCAGATCGCCGACTTTGAACTCCATCTAAAGTGTCACCCTTGCCTGCTTCCATCCTGATGACTTGGATGGTGCACCCTTCTTAACAAGCTCTGAATGCAATAGAGCTGCCGCTACTGCCGCCGGTGCCTTTTCCTCTACTTCCTTCTTGGCCAGCTCATTCATCATATCGAATACGTTGAAGCGATCGAGGTAGTCTGTTGAAAGCTCGCCTTTGATAAAGTTCTCCTCATCCATTATCGCCTTGTAAAGCGGAATGGTGGTATTGATGCCTTCTATCATAAATTCGTCCAGCGCGTTACGCATCCTTACACGGGATTCGTTAAAGTTGCTTCCCCATGTCAGGAGTTTTGCTACAAGCGAGTCGTAAAAGCCTGACACAGTACATCCTGGATAAAGGTAGGTGTCAACCCTGACTCCTGGCCCGTACGGTATATTGCAAGAGGGAACAGGTCCTACTGATGGAGCAAAGTCGTAGAATGGATCCTCTGCGTTTATCCTGCACTCGATGGCACAGCCTCTCATCTTCAGATCCTCTTGCTTGAACGGGATCTCTTCTCCCTGTGCCACTGCAATCTGGAGTTTCACTAGGTCAAGCCCTGTGACAAGCTCTGTCACCGGATGCTCCACCTGGAGACGCGAGTTTATTTCGATAAAGTAAAAGTTGCCTTCGGGATCGCGTAAAAATTCTGCAGTCCCTGCGTTCAAATAGTCTACTGCCGCCGCGGCCCTCACTGCGATTTCGCCTATTCGTTCGCGCGTTTTTTGGTCTACTACTGGTGAAGGTGACATCTCTATCAGCTTCTGATGACGTCGCTGTATGGAACACTCCCTTTCAAAGAGGTGCCTGCCATTGCCATGCGAGTCGCATATTAATTGGAATTCTATGTGCCTTATCTTCTGTAGGAACTTTTCAACAAAGAGCGCTGATTTGCCAAATGCAGCCTTTGACTCTGCAGATGCCATCTCAAATTCTTGCCTGAGCTGCTTTTCATCATTCGCAAGCCTTATGCCCCTTCCGCCTCCGCCAAACGCCGACTTGAGCAATACTGGGTAGCCCGCCTCATGTGCAATATCCGCTGCCTTTTCAACATCACTTATGATGCCATCGCTCCCCGGTACTGTCGGGACTTTGGCTTTTTTCATGACTGCCTTGCACTTCATCTTGTCACCGGTCAAGTCCATCGCCTTGGAGGTGGGCCCGATGAACACCATGCCGTTCTTGTCGCATAATTCTGGAAAGTTCTCATTCTCCGATAGAAAGCCGTAGCCGGGATGGATTGCATCGGCGCCTGCGGCCTTGGCAGTAGCCACTATCTTCTCTATGTTCAGATAGCTTTGGGCCGGTGCGGCAGGTCCTATGTGGTAGGCCTTATCAGCCCTCTTTACATGGACGGCACGGACATCTTCATCAGAGTATATTGCGATCGACCTTATGCCAAGCTCTTTGCATGCCCTGATAACTCGAAGGGCTATTTCTCCCCTGTTTGCGATTAGAATGCTTGTGATCTTTTTGGCCATCTCGATCACTCACAGGTTGATGTTCCCATGCTTCTTGTAGGGCCTAGCTTCTTTCTTGGTCGCCAATGCTTCAAGGGCCCGAATTATCATGGGTCTGGTTTCCATCGGGTCAATGACTAGATCAATCGTACCCCTTTCCGCTGCAAGGTAGGGATTTGCAAACTTTTCACGATATTCCTTTGCCATCTTTTTCTTTAGTGTTGCCGCATCACTTGTATTCTTCAACTCTCGCCTGTTGATGATTGTTACTGCAGCTTCAGGACCAAGCACTGCAATTTCCGCATTTGGCCAGGCATAGTTGATGTCTGCACGTAGATTTTTACTTCCCATTGCGATATATGCGCCGCCATATGCCTTGCCCACTATGCAGGTTACCTTTGGCACTGTCGCCTCACAGTAAGCATACAACAGCTTGCTACCATGCCTGATGATGCCATTGTGTTCTTGGTCGGTTCCGGGAAGGTAGCCCGGCGTGTCAACAAGAGTAACTATTGGGATATTAAATGAGTCGCAGAACCTGATAAAGCGTGCCGCCTTGTTTGACGAATTGATGTCTAGTGCTCCTGCAAGGTACATGGGTTGATTTGCAACAATGCCTACGGTCTTGCCTCCCATCCTCGCAAAGCCCACAAGTATGTTATCTGCAAATAGTTCATGGACTTCCAGAAAGTCACCATTGTCAACTATGGATTTGATTATCCCTTTCATGTCGTACTGTTGGTACGGATTCTCGGGCAGCAAATTTATCAGGCTGGGGTCTACCCTGTTACGGTCGTCATTCGACTCAACAAAGGGAGATTCTTCAGCATTATTCTGCGGCAAAAATGACAACAGCTTCTTTATCTTGTCAAAACAATCGTACTCGTTCTTGGCTACAAAGTGCGCGACCCCTGACTTGCTTCCATGTGCGCGTGCGCCACCAAGCTCTTCAAATGATACTTCTTGGCTCAGAACTTCTTTCACTACTTCTGGACCTGTGACGAACATCTGGCCGATGTTTTCCACCATAACTACAAAGTCTGTCATCGCTGGTGAATATACTGCGCCGCCTGCACAGGGTCCTATGCTTGCTGTTATCTGTGGGATTACTCCTGAAGCCATCGTATTCCTGAAGAATATATCTCCATAGCCATCAAGGCTATTAACACCCTCTTGTATTCTGGCACCCCCTGAGTCTATTATGCCAATTATGGGGCAGCCGGCTTTCATAGCGTGATCCATGACTTTGGTGATCTTTTTGCTGGTCGTTTCGCCAAGTGAGCCTCCAAGTACTGTAAAGTCGTAGGCAAACACGAAGATCTGTCTGCCTGCAACGGTGCCAAAGCCTGTCACCGCGCCATCTCCATAAAACTTCTTGACAGTTGGGTCATCACCTCTGTGTACCACATACTTGTCTATTTCTACAAAGCTCCCTTCGTCGAGTAGAAGCGCAATTCTTTCCCGCGCAGTGAGCTTGCCTTTCTGGTGCTGGGCTTCTACACGTTCATCGCCGCCGCCAGCTTCAGCGGATTTTTTCACTACCGCTAACCGCTTTACTTTCTCTTCATGCATGGGAATGTAGTTAATGCCGGCTGGTGGCTATATAAATTCATTCAGAACTGTTCAACGGTGTGAATATACATTTCACTTTATTTTTCTGATTGAACATTAGCATCAAATCGTCAGTTGCAGATTGCGAAAGTACAATCCTTCTACAGCATCGGTGTATTTATTCTTAAAGTCTGTTTTAGGACGGGACCAATTCTGCACATACATCGCATCTATATTCAGTCTGTATGTTGGTAACGCAAAGGTAACTGTAGTATTTACGGTAGCGATTGAGGTAGTAGTTAGGACGAAAGATAAGATGCTCAAGCTATGATATTATATAGTACTCTTCCGGTGCTTCTTTGTGGCCTCGAAAGAAAGCAAGCCAAAACTTGGAGAAGCAGCGGAACATCTTAGACGCCTTGCAGAGCTTGACGAGGAGTATGAAGAGGAAAGAAAGCGTTTTGGTAGAGCATCTATAGATCCACCTCATGAGCGTTGCCACCAACGCCGCTGAGGTTTTGGTGGTTCGGGCGGATGGCTCTGTAAACCCTTGCATTCTTGACAGTGACATACTATAGGCTTAATTTCACTCGGTGTCCAAGAGATACGATTAGCTCTGCATCTTGGGCATTGACAAGGACCATTTTGTGTACATCGTGATAGTCCATTGCAGCTTTGCTTAACTGTAAAAGCAGTATATAAGATAGTTCAAGTTGGTTACGGACTGTCA
>CAZPIL010000145.1:0-4681 GCA_964586705.1 uncultured Nitrososphaera sp.
GTGGATATTTCGTGGCGCTAGTCTTTTGCCTGCTTTATCTGTTTTTCCCATTTGCCTGAAGAAAATACACCAAACTTGTATGTTCTGCCGTCGGCCATTACTACAAATTTTTTTACTAGGAACCCTTCTGTTTTGAACGACGATATCTTGTCAAGCGGTATGTCAAGCACTATTGCTCCTTCCTTTTTCGATAGTGTCGCCACCCTACCTTCTGTTTTCTGGAAGACCAGTCTCTTATCGGTAAGTATGAGCACGCCGCTTCTCAAGTTATCCTCCGCGCAGTCTTCGGTATTGATGACGTGCTCACCGGGCTGTGGGCTGAAACTCACGTTTTTATTTCGACCGGGTGGCTATATTATTATTGCAGCTGATAAAGCGTGGGGCAGAGGCAGACATCTATCTCACACAATGGTGGGGGAAAAAGGCAATTGCAAAGGTGAGGACACCCAAACCTTATCGCCACCAAACTCTTGATAGTGCTGTGCGAAAGCAGCGGACAATCCATGAAGCGGGCTTTATTTCGACTGCAAAGATGGCCGGTCTAAATACACCATTCGTATATTTCGTCGATCCTGAAGCAGCGGAGATAATAATGGAGTTTGTAGGGGGCAGCCAAGTAAAAGATATCCTTGACACGCGGCTATGCCGGCAGATGGGGCAGTATGCAGCGATGCTGCATTCCTCAAATATAATCCACGGAGACCTCACGACATCGAATTTCATAGTTGACGGCAGACGTATGGTGCTATTGGACTTTGGCCTTGCCTATTACTCGGAACGGGTGGAGGACATGGCTGTCGATGTCCGACTGATAAAGGAGATTTTTACGAGCGCCCATATAGGGCTCAGGGGCGCGTTCTTCAGTTTTGTAAAGGGATACGAGAATGTGGTTGGAAAGAAAAAATCTGCTAAAATATTTGCAAATGTAAAAGAGATAGAACAGCGCGGCCGCTACGCAAGAGTTGAGTGATGCTTTTATCTGAGCTTATTATACGGCCTATGTTGCGTCAGGTGGTTTTTGCAAGCACGAACCAGAACAAGTTTCAGGAAGTCGAGTCAATACTCTCTCCTCATGGAATCAAAACAGAATTTACTCGAGTCGAGCTCACTGAAGTCCAGTCTGACTCACTTGAAGAGATAGCAAAGGAAAAAGCTATAAGCGCATTTGGTCTGGTGTCAAGACCTGTCATCGTCGAAGATGATGGGCTTTTCATAAATGCGCTTGCAGGCTTTCCTGGACAATATTCTTCGTATGTATTTAAGACATTGGGGAATGCCGGAATCCTGAAACTACTCTCGAACACGGATAATAGGTCCGCATATTTCGTATCCTTGATCGCCTTCTCCGATGGCAAAGATGTAGTAGTTTTTGAGGGCAGAGTCGCTGGCAAGATAGCCGAGAGGGAGACAGAAGGTGGTTGGGGCTATGATCCGATCTTCGTGCCTAACGATACAAGTCATACTTATGCGGGGCTGAAAAATAAGAATGATTACTCACACAGGAGGAAGGCTTTGGACCTGTTTGCAGAGTGGTATTTACGCCTCTAGGTACGCGCTTATCCACCGGTCGGTGTAGCGCTTCTTATTCTGCAATACTACTATTCTGGAAATCGCGCTTTCATCCATTATATCAAAAGGAGGTATCGCTGCACATAGCCTTACTGCATAGTCGCGGACTTCGTCCATTCCAAGCATATTGTTATGCTCAAGTCTCTCTGTTGACATGCCAACGTGCATGTATGATTTAAGCTCGATGAAATGCGGGTTACCTTCTTTCATCATTTGGGCAAACTCGTCGACAAAATCTTCTCCATCATTATGATCTCGTATTAGCGTCATTCGGAGCACAGTTCTTGTATTTATATCGGCAAGAAATCGTAATGATTCCCACCAGCGCTCCCAGGCGTCTTTGTGCCGGGGTCGGTTGACTATGTGAAACATTTTCTTATTTGATGCATTGGTTGAAAGATAGATCTGCGTAGGCAGCGCGTCTTCATCCGCGAGCCTTTTGAGCATAGCCGGCTCTTGGCCATTTGTCACCAGAAATATAGACTTGGTCGCCTTCAATGTTTTTAGATACCTTATAAGCTGTGGCAGCTTCGGATACATGGTCGGCTCGCCTGAGAGCGAGATTGCATAATGAGCAGGTAAGAGTGATTCATCGAGCTTGACCTTGTCATTCTTGTGGTTGCCGTAAAAGCCATTGATCAGCTTTTCTCTCTCCTTCAATAGTTGTTCAACGATAACGTCTGGCTCATCTACAAGCTCGGCAGGCATCTCTAATGTATCGTAAAACTCGGCCGGCCTCCAGCAGTATATGCACCGGTTTTCACAGTTCATTGCTGCCGGAGTCATTTCCATACACCTGTGAGTCGATATGCCGTAGAACTTGTGTTTGTAGCAGTTGCCCTCATTTGCAAATGACTTCTTCGTCCAGTGGCAGAGCTCTACTGCAGAGTGGTTATAGACACCATACTTTGCCTTTTTAAGTTTAGCCTGTACCTGTGGCGTTATCTGTATGAGGTCGTCTTTAATATGTGAGACATACTCGTCAGAGCAGCTCATGTTTCTTAGGCAACCCAAAACAGATTTAAGTTTTGCACCATTGCGCGTACAGTATGGCAGTCGATACAGGCAGGATAATGAAAACTGGTCTGGAACTTGCTGGCTGGAAAAAAATCCCTGCAGACAGTGCCATTCACGTCAAGGGCAATAACATCAAGAAGGTCTTAATTTCAGTCGATGTCGGCACGGCAGAGCTTTTGCTCGCAAAAAGTCTCGGGTGTGACGCTGTAATAGCACATCACCCGATAGGCATTACAAAGATTAACTTTTTCAAAGTCTTTCGTCGGCATGTCGACTACATGATAGAGCACGGTGTGCCTCTGGGCGTCGCAAAAAAAGCAGTCAAGTCGCTGACAGAGCGCGTCGAGATCCGTACCCATGCAGACATCTATGATGATGCTGTAGGCGCCGCCCGGACGATGAATATGCCTCTTGTAAACATCCACCAACCCTGCGATGAATATATGCGCCAAGTCATCCTGAAAAAGATCAGGGCAGGGAAAACTGGATACGTATCTGACATCGTCAAGTCGGTAAGTGAAATCCCTGAGTTCCGCCATGCCGCGACAAAGGTGCGCGTGCGCTATGGCAGTGAAAAAAACAAGGCAGGGCATTGGGCTCTTGTCATCGCTGCAGGAACAAACGGCGGCCACTCTATAGCGAGGGCATATTTCCAGCATGGCGTTGACACTGTAGTCTACTTGCACGTCGACCCTGGCGATCTTGCCAAGCTGCGAGAAGAGCGACTAAAGGGAAACCTTGTGGTGCTTGGACATCTGGCAGGCGACTCGATAGGACTCAACGGGCTTGCAAACAGGCTCGAAGATCTTGGAGTGGAGACGGTTAGGATAGGTCTTCTGCCAGACAACTAATCTAACGATTATATAATGTGGTCAATGCAGTTCCAGATGCGGCCTTCGTAGTATAGCCTGGTCAGTATAGGCGGCTGTGGGCTGTTTTTAGGCAGAAACCGCTTGAGGAGGGTTCAAATCCCTCCGAAGGCCCTTTCTTGATTTTGAATATACCTTACGGTAACCTTGGTAAAATGAAAAAAGGGAAAAGAAAAGCGTCCCGCCTTACATCTTTGGCAGGAAGCTAAACTTGTTGTATCTTGTTGTCGCTGCGATGATGCCGACGATTGCGACTGCGAGGATTATGGCTGCTATTGCACCGAATTCGGGTACAAGGTTTGTACCAACGATGTCGACTGTCTCGCTGCCTTCCTCAAATTCAATCACTAGTGTCCTTTCATCTGCACCAAAGTCATCTTCTGCTAGTGTCTCGAATTCGTCAACGAATACGATGAAGTCTAGATCATCGCCGTTCGAGTCTACCGAGTCAAACACATCCCTTGGGAATACCAAAGTCAGCTGACCCCGGCTATCTGCAGTGATATTTGCAGTGACTGTCGCAGTCTCAGAGTCACCGGTCAGACTCTCTAATGAGCCACCAGATATCTGGTACTGAATTTCGTGTTCGAATTCATCATCTATCAGGAGCGTTGTGGTCTGTCCTGACTGTCCATCAGTTGCCGTAAAGTCGAATGTTGTGGCCTGTGTTACTCCGCCGTAAGTGACTTCTACGTTGTATTCGCCACTAACACCAAGGTTGCCTCCTACTCTGAAAGTGTAAGTATATGATCCATCTCCTGCGACTTCTACTTGGTCAAACCTGTATGCCGCGCCGTTTGGATTGAATACTTGGATCAAGAGCGGCTGCCCTGTTGGTGTCTGTCCGACGTTTCCGGAGACGGTGACGTCTTCACCTGTGCTGTATTCTGTATTGTCCAGCTCTACGGTGAAACCTGTCTGCGCATAGGCAGAAGAGCCTAGTGTGCCTACAGATGCCACCGACGCCAGCAATATTGCCATTAGTGCGTACGCTTTATACTCCATTGTCCCTCATGCACACCTAACACGCTATATTTCCGTTACTATTTATCTTTTTTGTGCAGAAACTCTAATCCGTAGTCTCAATTCGGTTAAACCATCGTAAAATCGATCCCCATTTTTCCCAACAAAGACTTGCATTATCTGAAATATTGACAATACTTATATATACTATTTTTTTCATCAATGATTTGACTTTGATGTTTTCTGTCAAGCAGAAGCTATTG
>CAZPIL010000146.1:0-4656 GCA_964586705.1 uncultured Nitrososphaera sp.
TACCCTTGTAGTCTTGGACACTGAATATTATCGCGGTTACTTCACCCGGGGCGGCATATTCTGGCTCTAGCGCCTGGTGTATCATATGGTTTTCCATGCCCCTCGTCATTCCGTTGTAATGTGGAAGGTGTTCAAGGTGAGCAAAAGCTTGTGGTGCAGAAAATGTCAGCAGGGCTATGACAGCTAGGACGAACGGCCAGGTAACCACAGCGCTATAGTCTCCTACTGAGAGTATAAACCTAATCCCTTATTGCAGGCAAGGTGGTCTTTGTAGAAGATGTCCTGTAGGACAATATAAAAATCAAAAGCACCATAGAAAAGAGCAGCATGCCAAGTCCCAGATGTGCAGTGACAAGTAGTGAGTGCAGGCGCTCTACGATGACTACTGCGCCAAGGGCTATCTGTCCTAAAACTGCGCCAGTCGCGATTACAGACGCCACCTTTGTGTCTTTTGGAGCATCCTTTGACTTTAGTGCAAACACCATTGTGGCTACAACTAGAACGCCTAGAGTTGCAGCCACTGATCTGTGTATGTATTCTATGATGAAATCTTCATGAGGCAAAAAGCCCTGCGGGCACAGCGGCCAGTCAGGACATGTAAGTCCGGCCCCAGTAGCGCTGACATAGCCACCAATAAAGATTAAAGAAAAGAGGACGGCAAGTGTCGCAAAAGAGAGGGATCGGAGGATCATTCTGTCACTTGTAGCTTGCCCACCATGTATGGATGTACTATGCAGAAGTAGTCATATTCCCCAGGATCTAATCCTGCAGTATCCAAGGTACCCGATTCGCCAGCGTTTATCAGTCCTGTGTCAAACAGCTGGCCGGCAGAGGCAGAATCCGAAGGCACGCCGGAAGTCGCAGTGTGGATGACGCTATCTTCATTGACGACATTTATCACATCGCCGGCAGCCACCGACAAGGGATCGGGATCATATGCAGGATTGCCCTGCTGTTGGGAGCCTGAAAGTATTTCCAAGGTTGGTCCCTCAGATGCAGGTCCACCAGCTCCAGCTCCATCTTCCTCTGCTTCCACTAGTGTTAGTTGTGAGGTCATCCAAGGATGGAGAATGCAAAAGTACGGGATTGTGTCGCCTACTTCGCCATCGATCTCGATCTCGTCGGATGATTCGCCGCCATTTATCAGATCTGTATCAAAGACCTCACCGGCAGTGGCAGAATCCGAAGGCACGCCGGAAGTCGCAGTGTGTAAAGTAGCATCTTGATTGTTCCATACAACTCTATTTCCCAGAGGCACTTGCGCATCATCAGGTTCGTAATCAGGATTACCTTGTGTTGCGGATCCTTGGAGTATTGCTATCCTAGTTATGCCAGCTTCGGTAGGCGGCGGAGGAGTTTCAGGGCCATCCCGGGGAAGCTGTGTCACCGGCGGAGCTTGCGAGAAAAAGTTCTCGAACTGCGTTACAGTCACTGCTGCACCGATTGCAAGTGTTACTATCACTATTATGAGTCCCCGAGTCATCCTTCCGGGAGAGGTCATCAGTACCGGCTCGTCTCTGTCCTCATGTTCATGTTCTGTCATCTTCGATAACCCCTAGTGATGCGGCTCCTTCCGCCTGTGGTCATAATACTGCTCACCCAGTTGGAAGGGATCACGCATGTCAGCTGGCTTGCCCCTTCCGGCACTGTGAATCATGTTTCCTATGAATAGCGCGGCTCCTGCGCCGGTTATCCATGCGCCAACAGTTGATATCTGGTTCATGATTATCAAGGGCTCCACAGGTACATAGTCAAAGACTCTTCTTGGCTGCCCATAGAGACCCAGCACGTGTTGTGTCAGGAATATCATCGAGACTCCGACAAACAGCAGCCAGAAGGTCACCATGCCCGCCTTTTCGTTATACATCCTGCCGGTTATCAGCGGGAACATGTAGTGCAGCATGCCCAAGAAGGCAAATGTGATGAGGCCCATGACAAACAGATGGAAGTGTCCCACGACCCAGTAGCTGTCGTGTGTAAGGAAGTCAAGCGGCATCATAGAGTTGACCACTCCTCCGGCTCCCGCGTAGAAGAACAGTACCAAGCCACCCACTACGAAGGACATTGGAGTTGAGAACCTTATCCTTCCACCCCACATGGTTGCTATCCAGTTAAAGACGTGCATGGCAGATGCAGGGACTGCGGCCAGCGTGCCCACCATAAAGGTAGTCTTCATGGTAAAGTCCATGCCTGTCGCGTACATGTGATGCGCCCATGAGGCAAACGCGACTATGGCCAAGAGCACGAATGCTGTAACCCCGGACTGGTAGCTGAACAGGGGCTTCCGGGAGAACTTGGGTATCAGCTCGTACGCCATACCGATGGCAGGTATCGCAAAGATGTAGACTTCAGGATGGAATGTGAACCAGAACAGGTGCTGGTACGCTATCGGATCTCCACCCAAGTTGGGGTTAAAGAACCCGCTGACCCCAAGCCGGTCCGTAAACAGCATTATGAGCGCGGCTGTAAATGTCGGAAGTGCCACGAGTATCATTATTGAAGTGACAAGCGTACCCCATACAAACAAAGACGTCTTCATTAGCGGCAGATCGGGATGCTTCATCTTCAGTATCGTCACGATAAAGTTGATGGAGCCAAGTATAGACGAAAGCCCCAGTATCTTGATTCCAAATATCCACATCTCTGCTGCAGGGCCGGGTGCGCTCAGGATAGAGTAGGGAGGAGTATCATACCAGGTAAAGTCGGCCATGCCCAGCCAAATCATAGCCATGCCGGGAGGGATCATCCAGAATGCTACGGCGTTCAGTTTAGGCCAGGCCATGTCCTTGTACTTGACCATTATAGGGATCAGGTAGTTACCGATGCCGGCTGCAAAGGGAAGCAACCACAAGAAGAGCATGTTGGTCCCATGTGTAGTCATTATGCGGTTGAAGGTGTTGGGGTCAGGGATTATCTGCGCGCCGGGAAGGAAAAGCTCTGAACGTATGGCAAGCGCAAGCGCGCCTCCTATCATAAAGGCTACAAGGCTGAGTATGATATAGAGCAGACCCACATCGGTATGGTGGGTAGAAAAGAGGATCTCCCACATGGGACGAGGTTTCTTAACTTCTAGAACCAATCAAAATCCCTCGCTTGTTGATTTTCGTTGCACATTGGAAATAAAAGCATTTTGCCAATCATTCAGTTGCTCACGACCGCTGCTTTGGTTTCCGGCAGAACTACAGGGACATCCCTTGCGTCAATATCGGCATTGGTGCTAACTTCGGACACGCCGTCTCCTTCTTCGACGATCAGAACGGCGCGCATTTCATAGTGGCTAAATCCACAAAATTCTCTGCACTGTATAAGGTACTCGCCTGTTGCATCAGGCATTACCCAGACAGTGTTTATCCTTCCAGGAATGGCGTCTATGAGAACAGTCAGGTCAGGTATGTTAAAAGCGTGATTAACGTCTCTAGAGGTTACCTCGAACAGATACGGAACGCCCTTTTCAAGATGGAGTTCACTTACCTCTTGCGTGCCGTCCTCGTGCTCAAATGTCCACAACCATTGCTGGCCCGTTACCTTGATAACTCTTGAGTCACTTGGAACGTGATGGAGAACGCGCTCTACTTCCCATGCCGCGGCGCCAAGATAGACAAGAAGCACAATGACTACGGCAACATATACCCACTCTATCATCGCGTGGCCCATCTAATGGTGTTCCTCCTGTGTGGTTCTCGGTATGTTCTTGGGATTTGACTCCCTGAAACGGAAAACGACATATGCTATGACACCCATGATGACGGCACCTATTGTGAATGCAACTACCATGCCTCTGTAAAAGAGGCCCCAAATTTCTACGCGGCTGACAATAGGGCTATCAGACTCGGACTCGATCGCAAACACGGGCTGGATCATAGAAAATACGAACACGGGAACAACAATAAGTACGGCATGCCGTAGAGAGATTCCCATACGCGTCGATTTGGTTTGCATATCATATTTAATGTTTTGGTGGTTCATTCATTCGGGTACCGGTGCATTGCCATGACATTGACGCCGGAAAGAGAGTACTCGTGGCTCTCCTGTTTCAGAATGGTCATCGACGCGTTGCGTATATGCCACCTATAGAGAGCCTCGGGCTTCAGATCAAGAAGTGTAGATATCGCGGCCTTGATAGGATCAAGATGTGTGACACAGAGCACATTTCTGTCTATGTGTTTTTCTGTAATTTCATCGAGTAGGCTCTTGATCCTCTTCTTTACCGCGAGAAAAGGCTCGACCCCAAAACTATCCAAGACAGGATCATGTCCATCATAGAACTTTAAGAAAAGGTTACCGTACTTTGTCACGACCTCCTCATAGTTCATTCCCACTAGCTTGCCAAGCTCTATTTCATACAGCCGATCGTCGACCTCGTAGCCTGTCCCTATAGTCTTGCAGACAATATCTGCGGTCTCCATAGCGCGAATTACAGGAGATACGACTACCCGGTCTATCGGGACATTTTTCAGCTGCTTTGCGGTATCGGCCACTTGCTGCCTACCAAATTCGGTTAGGTGGGACTCCAGGTGGCGGCCGACGAGCATGCGGTTGACGTTGTTGTCGGCCTGCCCATGGCGCATAAAGACGACCAATGGCACATAAAATGGGTTGCCGGTCCGATACTTAATTTTTTAGGCGCTGTTACTTTACTAGTTTGCGCCTAAAGGC
>CAZPIL010000147.1:0-4603 GCA_964586705.1 uncultured Nitrososphaera sp.
GCATGCGAGTAGAGTTATCGAAAGGATTGGCCACTATTTAACGGGCTGGAGCACCTTGAAGGAGTGGAGGGTGGTATAGGGGTTGGTTGACGGGCTTACAGGTCGTTGTTAGTTAGCTTGCTTTCATCCCAAGGCAAAAGCCTAAGCATTTTCATACTCTCCAGAATTTATAAATCGCTCTTTTGCAGGTTCTTGATCAGTGTCATACTGCGAATTGTGTGGTAAATCCGCGCCAGAAAGAAAGCGCATCGTAGTTGACGGGACCGTCTTTAACGTTTGCATGTCCTGTTCTAGGCACGGCAGGCCATACGAGCCAACGCCCATGACCAAGAAAAGGAAGGCTGTCGCGCCGGCAACAAGAAGGATCACGCTTGCAGACGATCTCATATTAGACCCGGGCTTTGCGCGCATAATAAGAGAGGCACGCATGAAGCGCGGTTTGACTCACGAGCAACTAGGGATGCAGATGAACGAAAAGTCCAACCTTCTCAGGCGCTTTGAGACGGGCGCGCTCAAGCCCGACGAGATTATGGCGAAAAAACTGGAACGCCATCTTGGAATAAAGCTGTACGTGAGCGCAGAAGGGAAGTAGTTTGGCTCAGACAAGGCATGCCATACTCATAACGTATCCTGCAGAGCAGGCGATAGACGAGGCTGTCGCCCTTGCAGACGCGGCTGGCTACAAGGTTGAGAAAATAGTCACACAGAGAAACATCACAAGATCACGCTACGGTGTCGGCAGAGGAAAGGCGGAGGAGATAAAATCCATAGCCGATGAAATAAGGCCGGATAACATACTCTTTGACGAAGTGCTAAAGCCAAGCCAGACATACAACTTGGCAAGTGTGGTCAAGGTTGAAGTAATAGACAGGGAACGCCTGATACTGGAAATATTTGAGCGGAGAGCCAGCACGACAGAATCAAAGACGCAAATAAAACTAGCGCAGCTGCGCTACGACATGACAAGAGCTAGGGAGACTGTCAGACTGGCAAGGGCCGGCGAGCAGCCAGGATTTTACGGCATAGGCAAGTATGAGGCAGATACTTACCTTCTTGATATAAAGAGGAGGGCCGCTGCACTCAAGAAAAAGCTGGAAAGAGAGACGACCAAGCGTCAGCTGCACAGAAGCCAGAGGACAAAGCAGGGCTTGAAATCAGTGTCGCTTTGCGGCTATACCTCTGCAGGCAAGACCACACTTTTCAACGCTCTCACAGGAGAAAGCAAGGCAGTCGATGCAAGCGTGTTCACCACCCTTTCCACTACCACGCGTGCAGTAGGCCTGCAGGGCGACAAGGTGTTGCTGTCAGACACCGTGGGTTTCATAAGCAAATTGCCGGCGTACATGGTTGACGCGTTCAAGTCAACACTTGAAGAGCTGTCATATGCAGACCTTGTGCTGTTGGTAATTGATGCCAGCGAACCGGGCAGAGAAGTAAGGCACAGACTTGCAAGCTCGCTCGACGTTGTTAGGGAGTTCCAGGTTCCCGAATCAAGGATTGTATACATCTTGAACAAAGTCGACAAGAATGGTGTCGAGGACGCGTTTGAAAAGGCAGGGCAGTTGGGCATCCTTTCATCAAGGCGTGCAATACCCGTTTCTGCAAGGACGGGCTTCAACCTAGAACAATTAAAAGACTTGGTCAGGTCGCTTTTGTTTGAAACGGAGGTGGTAAAGGATGAGAGTGCAGGTCCTCAGAATAGGGCACAGGCTGGTACGTGACGATAGGGTGACCACGCACGCAGCGCTGGTCTCCAGGGCTTTCGGTGCTGAAAAGATCTACATGACTGGCATAGACCAATCTGTAAAGGAATCGGTTGACGCGGTAAGCACGAGGTGGGGAGGCAGGTTTGAAGTTGAGGTTGTGGACGACTGGAAAAAGATCGCGAGGAGCTGGAAAAAAGATGATGGCAGGATAGCGCACCTGACGATGTACGGGTTAAACATCAATGATGTTGTTTCGAAGATAAGTAAGGAAAAAAAACTGTTAGTTATGATAGGTGCTGAAAAGGTTCCTAGAGAGGCATATGATATTGCCGACTACAACATCGCAGTTGGAAATCAGCCGCACTCTGAAATAGCGGCTCTTGCCGTGTTCCTGGATAGAATTTCAGGAGGGAAGCAGCTGCAAAAAGGGTTTGATGGCGGCAGGCTGCGCGTGGTTCCCTCTGAAAGGGGCAAGAAAGTAGAGGAGCAGTAGTAGCAAGCCTTTAATCGCTCTTGCATTCAAGCGATATCAGTGATGACACTAACCTGCACCGACCGCCCATTCAGCGGGATGAGGAAATGCACCTCGACTGACATACATAGTTACAGGGTGCACCCTTTTTTCTTAATGCAGCGGTGATCTCAGGAAGTTGACTTTTTGCAGTATTCTGTCAGCCGGTCGAGAAAATGGACCCATCCTGCCTCGTACGACCATTCCTCGCCCTTCGGTGCAGGCCTGAGTCCACTATGCACAAGCGTTACCCGGGTCTTGCCGCCGTCCACCAAGTCCAGAGTCCATGTAACCACCGACTCGGGGTCCGGACCACCTACAACACTCCACGAGTAGGACAGCCTTTTGTCTGGGATCAGTTCCATCACTTTGCCCTGCATGGTATGCCTTTCTCCGTCTGGGCGCTGGAATCGGAACTCCATCGCGCCCCCTACACGCGCCTCTAGGAGCGCTTGATTTGGAAACCACTGGGCAAGCTCTCGCTCATCTGTCAGCGCCCTGAACACGGCTTCAGGTCGGGCATCTATGACTATTGTCTTTCTTATTTCCTCTCCAAGCTCCTTGAACATCTGCCTGTTCTCTATATGCCCTGTCTGACAGTATTCCACAAGCCTGCCTGTAAAGTACGACCACCCGCCGTCATGCAGGTCAAGCCACCTGCCCTTCTCAAACCCAGTGTGCACCAGAGTCACCTTTGTCTTGTTGCCATCAGGCTCTAGCGTCCACGTAACTACCGTATCGGGAAAATTTGGGTCTGAAGTATTCTTCCATGACATCGAGAACTTTTTGTCCGGCACCAGCTCAAGAACCTTGCCGACGACTGTATGGTCAACCGTGTCATCGGCGCGTTGAAACTTGAACTCTACCATCCCGCCCACTCTTGCTTCAAGTCTAGCTATGTTCGGAAACCAGTTTGTCAACTCCTTGTCGCTTGTGATTGCCTGAAACACCTTGCTCGCTGGCGCGTCGATGGTTATGCTCTTTGTTATTGTCTCCGTCATTTTCTTCTCTCCTTGTTTTCCACATATTCTTTCAGGCTGCGCAGGTTGTAGTCCCAGAACATATCAAAAAAGCGCATCATCTCGGACATCTTGGCGCGGTTGACAGAATAGAGCCTCTTCTGGCCTTCTTTGCGCTCACTCACAAGTCCGGCGTCCCGGAGAACCCGCAGGTGCGTCGAGATGGCTGGCAACGTAAAGTCAAAGTGTGTAGCTATCTCGGTCGGCGTTCTTTCCTTTTCCTTCAGCATTACGAGTATCTGTCGTCGGCTATCGTCGGAAATAGCTTTCCAAGGAGATCCCATACAATTAAGTAATTAAATAATTGTTTAAATACTTATCTGTTTGTTGATGCTACATGGAACCTTCAGACGTGATCCACAGGTTTGTAGAGAAATTCAAGAACGGCGGCGGAAATATGGCGCCACTTGACGAGTTGCTGGACAGAAATCTTATGCACCACCTCCCTGCGCCGGGACTGCCGCCCGGGCCGGACGGCTTCAAGGCCATAGCCGGCTCGATATTTGCGGCGTTCCCCGACGTGCACGTGACTACTGAGATGATACTGGAGCAGGGCAACCTCGTAATCGAGCGTTCTATGGTGCGCGCGACACACACTGGGCCATTTCAGGATGTCGCTCCTACGGGCAGGAAGGTAACTTGGACGGAGAACAACATATATCGTGTAGAGAATGGCAGGATAGCCGAGATGTGGGTATGCGCAGACCTGCTTGGGATAATGAGGCAGTTGCAATAGCTATTGCTTAATGAGCGCCACTATGGCCTTTGCGGGCTCCGAGTCGCCGAACAGCAGTTCTGCTTTTTTCTTTCTTTTTGCAGGGATCAGCTCTATTATGTTGAGCAGTCCATCCACCAGAAATTCCATATGCAGTGTGGTCCTCACGATGCCAGCATTGCGGATACCAAACCTCTTGCCTGCAAGGCTATTAGGGCTTGAAGGATCAAGCGCGGAAAGCCTACAGACGGCATCAACAAACAGGTCAAGAAGAGCAAACATTGTGTCCGGTTTTTCCCCCGTTCCCCAACGCACCTTGCTCTGTGAGGCAGAAGCAAGGCCGTCAAATGCTTTTACGAACTCTCCAAATAGAGACTCCATAGTCACGTCAATGACATGATCATTTCTGACAAATTGCGATGTCACCTTTTGATCCGTAAAACCTACTCCCCCGTACTCGACGTACAATAGTGGCTGGCCATACTTTACTAGCGTCGGTGCACACCCTTCTATCTGGGACACCAATTTTTCAAAATATTCCTTTGAGGTCTTATTCCGGACAGGCGAATTCATCTTTGATATTATCATCAGCTTGACAAGGTCGCGGATAAAGTCGTCGGCGTACCTCTGATGGGCTTCAAAATCATACCGG
>CAZPIL010000148.1:0-4598 GCA_964586705.1 uncultured Nitrososphaera sp.
CTCTGGCGGGGCAGGATCGAACAACAGAGTTGGAGCAATTTCGCTCAACTCATCATACATCTCTGTTTGTTTGCTCCAGATGCCTGCAAAACCAATAATGAGGTCAGGTTCGAGCTCCAATATAGTCTCAAAATTGGGCTCGGGAGGAGTACCTACACTAACAACATCCTCGGATAAGGGAAGGCCTATGGGTGTTAGCCAGCCGTTTATCCAATCAGGATCCACTACACCCACCGGCTGTACTCCAAGGGCACGGACATCGCCTATATAGACAGAGAATAGGACAACTACGCGTTCCGGCGTTCCGGTGATTTCAGTCTCGCCCATTGCGTGCTGGATTATCCGGACATCAGAATCAGCAGAAGATTGCTGTTCTGGCGGCAACAAAGTTGAATCAGTGTTATTCATATTCATCGCGGCAAACGCGATTCCAACGCCTGCAGCAATTACAACAGCGGCAATTATACCATATAGAGCGGTCTTTTGCATAACCTGCGGTGCTTGCCTCATCTTATTTGACTTCTAGAGACGTTTCTCACTTGTGACTACCACTATCTGTTCCTACTATCGATATTGGTAATACAGACGTAGAATCGCTCTTTGAAGTTAAATTGGAAAGCAAAAAGCGTTGTTCAGCATATACATTGACAGAGCATGATCCTGCGGATGCCATCTCCCTCATCAAGATATGTGAGATACTTGCAGACTCTGTCACCTACAGTGCCCTTCTATCGGTAATGATAGAACCAAAGACGGTGGCTCAGATATGGCAGGAAAACAATACTCCTCTCAGCTCCACGTACAGGGCAATAAAAAATCTGGAACAGCTAGGTCTGATACATATACACAGCTATGCCACCACCAACTCTAGAAGAGTAGCCCTGTACAAGAGCAGCTTCAGGTCGATAAGCATCAAAATAGACGGTCAGGGCGGAAAGGTGGATGTCCACAAGGATGGCAGAAAAGATAGCGTTGTCGGATAGATGATTGTCATAATTCCCTTTCTGGCTCATACCTCTCCTCTCTTTCATCCTGATAGAACACCCATACCCTTTCAGCAGTTTCACATTGTAGCGATTCTTCTTTCCCTTCAGAGTCATATACTAAACTATGAAGTCTTTGCAAACTACATAGCTTTTAGCATTACGACCGCATCAGATTTCTGAGCACAAACGGGGGGCTTTCCATTTTTGCTCATTGTCAATGAACTCGTTTGGTTAAAGTGCTTCATTGCTCATTGTCCTCCTTTGGTTTCGTCAATTAACGTAATATCATAAAATGCGGGAGATATCTATACCCCTGAGTAAAATGGGGCCAGTGATAACCGGACCCAAACGGGTCTGCATCCGGCGAAAATTCATGTAATTATTAAATAAACATAACCGTCAGGCCGGGATCTCGATGACTATCTTCCTCTCGCCCTTTGTTTTTTCTTCAAGTGCATCAAGTACAAGCTGGATAGATTCAGTCATGTTCTTCTTCAGTTCTTCCAGGGTCTCACCCTCGCTAATGGCGCCCGGTAGCTCAATGCATTGCCCAGTATATCCACCTTCAGAGGCCTTTTGCACCTTTATTGTGAACTTTCTAGAGCCGACAGTTTTCTTGAGCGACATTATCACATAATATTGGCTAACCGGATTATAAAAGGTTAGACTCAAACTTCCTGCAGAAACTCTTCTGGAGATATTCTGGCCTGATCCAGAATGGACCGTAAAGTTGGTTCCTTGATTGGGTCATGTCTAGGTACTGTAGCATACCTCCCATCAGGATGCATCAGAAAGATGTGGCTTCCTCTTTGTCTCTTTACTGTAAAGCCGCGCCTGCGTAGAACTTTCAATACTTCTCTATAGCTATGGTTTCGCAGGCTCATACGCGAGTTAGGATTGCTAATTTACTGTTCGAAATAAGGCTTACTTTGAAGAGTATGCTGTTTTAACTGAACCATTCGCAAGTAGAATTATGGGGCCAGTGGGACTTGAACCCACGACCTCCAGCGCCCCGGGCTGACATCCTGCCAAGCTAGACTATGGCCCCAGCCCAAACAGCATTGTTGACCTCTATTAAACCTACACCGCTTTCATGCGCCGAAAAGACAGCATGCCAAAAAGCCCGAGCGCCCCTGTAAACGCTGCAAGTATCGCAAAATCGACTAGAGGGTTCTCGCTTCCTATCCCAAGCATCATCCCCCTGAGTGCGTTCACGCCATATGTAGCCGGGTCTATTGCCGTAAGGATGCCAAGCCATTCTGGCAGGTTGTCAAGCGGAAACAGCGCGCCAGACAGGAAAAAGAGCGGAAACACTACAAAGCTCACAATCATCTGAAAGCCTTCAAGGCTGTACATGTAGCTGCCAAGTGCAAGCCCGAGCGACGTGAGTCCAAACGACATCAGCAAAATGACTGCCACGGCCTGCCCGACTGAAACTGGAGTCAGAGGTATGCCAATTGTCGCGCCTATGGCAAGCAATATCCCTGCCTGCACCAGCGAGTTTGTCATGCCGCCAAGTGTCTTTCCTACAAACACTGTCCCTCTGCTCACAGGCGCCACCATCACGCTTTTCAAAAAGTCAAACTTGCGATCCCATATGATGTACGAGCCATAAAACACCGACGTAAAGATGATGGACATGACAATTATCCCCGGAAAAATAAACGTCTGATAGTCCACCGCTCCACCAATATCAAAGCCGGCTGCCGAGCCAATGCCGGAACCTATGACAAAAAGCCATAGCAATGGGGTAAACGTAGATGCGACGAGCCGGCTCTTTTCACGCAAAAATACCTTGAACTCTCGAAGCCATATCGCATACAACTTTGAAAAGTAAGCCTCAATCATACTTGGCAAACTTCTCCATGAATCCGCCTTCGGCCTGCTCTTTGATGTTCCGACCTGTCAGCCGTATGAACACATCGTTAAGGGTTGGGCTTGAAAACTCGGCTGATTCGGCCTCTATCTCCTGCAGGAGAACGGGCAGGCTGCGCCTTGCATCCTTGACAGACAGGACAAGAAAGCCATCTGAAAACTCGGCATTTTGCACAAAGTCAAACTTTCTTGCAAGCGCGTCTGCATTTTTGTCATGTGTCTTTATGCGGATGACATCGCCTCCAAGCGACGCCTTTAGGTTTGCTGAAGTATCAAGCGCAACTATCCTGCCCTTATCAATCACGCCTATCCTGTCGCACAGGATGTCAGCTTCTTCCATATAATGCGTAGTTAGTATGATTGTCACTTTTTCCTCCTTGACCAGCCTTCGCACGTAATCCCACATACTTTCTCTGCTTGCCGGGTCAAGCCCCAATGTTGGCTCGTCAAGAAACATCACCTTTGGCTTGTGAAGCAACCCCCGCGCTATTTCCAGCCGGCGCCTCATGCCGCCAGAGTATGTCTTGACCCTGTCATTTCTTCTTTCTAGAAGTCCCACCAAGTCAAGAACCTCTTCTATTCTCTTTTTCCTGATGTTGCTAGGCACGCTATAAAGCAGAGAATGGATATGCAGGTTTTCATAGCCGGTAAGCATGTCATCGCTGCTGGGTGCCTGAAACACTATGCCGATGCTTTCGCGCACTTTTGAGGGCTGGCGTACTATGTCAAAGCCATTTACCGTAGCAGTGCCTGAAGTGGGCTTGAGCAGCGTGGCAAGCATGTGGATGGTCGTGGTCTTGCCTGCGCCGTTTGCGCCCAGCAGGCCAAATACCTCATTTTCACCAATATCAAGCGTTAGGCCGTCCACTGCAGTCAGGCCGTTATAGCGCTTAACAAGGTTCCTGATATTTATCAAGCGTTATCATTTGACGCCTTGGGCTATTATGTGTAAGGAGATTCTGCCGATCTTTTCCTTGATAGTCACTTTGCAGCAAACCCTGAAAAGCCAGAGCCATAAAGTAAGTCTTCATGGCTGGAAAGAAAAATAAATGAAAAAAAGGAGCTGGTCGCCTGCCCTGAACATCTTGTGCTACTCGGCCAATCATTTCTGACCGCGTAGGGAGTCTTTCTTGATTCCGTTTATCCCAGCCCTTGACGGCCATCTGTCATCCCCACAAACGATTCTGTGGTGTGGCCCAAGTTTGACGTAGGAAAAAGGTTAAGGTGCCTGCTTGCAAAACGTCCACAGGCATTTCGTTTCCGATCACCCACCAATTTTGAACATTTTGGTGTTGCATTTTGGGCAAATCCCCTGTGTGGCGGGCTTGCCGTTTTTCATGGTAATCTTTTTCGCATCCTTCATTTCGCGCTTTGCTTTACACTTGACGCAGTATGCTTCCATAAAGCCCCTATGCAGGGCAGGGCTAAAAAAGTCTACTGGTTAGGCACCAGCCAGTCCGTGAGAGCGTCCAGTTCTTCGCAAGCCAGTGTCACCCTGATGGGTCCTAGGGGTGATTCTCCCTCATCCTCTATTACCACTACGAGTCCCACAGTTGCTGCCTGTTTGTTGAGAAGAAACCATGTACTTGTTCCGGCCCTGTTGTCCAAAAGCATCCTCCTCAAGACACCCATCGCCGCTCTGGACCTTACCTGTTCGTATATCTTCTCCAGTGCGCCCGGCCCTGTAGCCTTGCCTATGATCCTGCTGCCGTACCGGAATTCCGGCGAGCATCTCAC
>CAZPIL010000149.1:0-4578 GCA_964586705.1 uncultured Nitrososphaera sp.
AGCAAATAGCAGTACAAACTTACGCTCAGTTAGGGGCTTTCTCTCTCACCAAAAATTTTGTAAGGCCGGTGACTAATGCGATGCATGAGCTTTGACATCAAAGAGTACCTGGTAACAACAATTCTCGGCCACACCCTCATTCTCCTAATGTTGACCCCTTGGTTTATTTTCATCGTTGGACTAGACACAGAGCAGTATGTGACATGGTTGTGGCAGGGATCGCTGATCGACTTGGTTCTGCCCTATGCACTTGTTAAATGGACGCAATATTGGAAAGTAAAGATTCTGAAACGAATCTAGTACAAAATGTTTGATTTTCTGACCTACCTCATAACGAAAAAAGCGCCACCAGTTTGTGCTCTGAAAGAAGGATATGCTAAAGATGTGCAGTGGTGGTGGTAGTGGATGATATGGTGCATCATATAGGCAAGTCGGGTTTCAGAACGTTCACCCACCTCGAAATTTAGCTGGGAAATGCAGAACTCGCATCATTTATTCTGGAAATATTCAGTCACTCATCATGATTTTTATGGGAACGTTACTCACATAATGCTCTCTAGCGGTACATTTCTGTTTATAGAATGAATTATGGTCTATCAATAGGCTATGACTGTGTCCTCATTGATGGACAAGCTAATGAAAGCTGATGCAGTTGAAATAGGCAGCAATGGAATGCCCACATTTTCATCACAATTTGCAGGCTATCTAATCTGGACTATCGGAACAAGCCAGGCATTAGATACGACGGTTGGCGATTGGCATAATATTTTAGCCATGTTTAATCCATCGCTAGAAATGTTGTCATACGATGAAATCGCAGATATGGTGTTACTTTTTGAATACTATCTCAACCATCCAAGTATGCCAGCTATTGAAAACTAGCCTAGTATTGCTGCTGCATAGATTTGTCCGGCTTTTTTATCCATTATTTTTGAAAATGTCGATGATTCTATTGCGAAGACTGGCTAAACATAGTACCACAGATACATAGTCATCGCCGTTGTTGTTTTCTACGCTCTACTTGTTGGATAGACAGACCTTTCTTACTCTCAACAAGAGCAAAAATGTATCAGGTCTTTTGTCCTGTTTTCTCTCCACCCTTTTTCCAAACTTGGATCTGTCCACCATATACTTCATCATTGTAGACAAATCCGGGAATCTGTGCATAGTATCCTTCCCTGCCGGTGCTGAATACTTTTGGAGGCAAGGGAATCTCGTGTTCCGTTCCATCTGGCATTCGGATTATGGCAAATGCTATTTTGCTTTTGGGTTTCGATGACGATGACGAGTTGTCTGTTGTATTATTAGACATAGGATATCTAACTATAGAATTGCTGCATATGTATAAAAATAACTATAACGAATAATGATTCAGTATGATATAGTGGAGTGGTAGTTTCTTCCCTCCCTCCCTGTCCTCAACTTTTCCAGCAAGACTTGACTGCACGCTCTTTTAGCTAGGACGTAGTACTAGTAGTAGCAGCAGTGATCCTCTACTGTATTGCATGAATTCTGAATATACTAGAACCAAGTTGTTGATTGTTTGAGATCGCAAAGCCAGCTGTGGATTTGCAAATCTACACCAGCTATAACTAACTAACCAACTAACCTTCGATCTGCTTCAGGATCATGTACATGTCCCTATCTTCGCTGTGCTGCCATGCGCCTGACTGGTAGTAGTTCAGGTACGAGTCTTCTCCGTCAAACGGGTCTTCAGGGTCAAGATCAAGCATAACAGAGACCCAGCTGCTGTCGCTACCGCTGCCGCCTTCATACTTTATCCCTATCCTGTCTCCTTCTTCTATGCTGTACAGCTCGCCTTCAGAGAGAGTAAATTCATAGTCAGTGTATGTGGTAGTCAGCGTCGAGACATCAAGCGTACCAAAGAGCTCCTTTACAGACAGGTCATCGTTAAAGACTCCAATCTCTACGGTTCCAGATATTGTGCCAACGCTCTTTAGCTGTAAGGTAATAGAGTTTATCTGGTCTCCTATGAGTTGAGAGCTTGGAGTCACGTATTCTGCTCTTGCAGGCTTGTCTTCATACACTCCATAGCCGGCCGATGCGGTGGTGTCTTGCATGTGTATCGTTTCTTCTCCATTGCCGTCTTCACCTATAGTGGTATAGTAGGCAGTTATCTCGGTATCAGCGTCTGTCATGGTTATGGTCCTTGTCCTGTCCGTGCTTCCTGTGTCTTCCCAGTGTGAGAACACGATGTCCTGATAGTCATGGACTGTTACCTCCAGAGTTGTACCCGAATCAGCCTCTACAGAGATTGGAGTAAATCCTGTTTCGGTGGTAGAGGTTTCTTGGTTCTGTATCACTGTCCACATGTTGAGTACGCTGTCATCCTCTACAGCTAGTGCGTTTACTGTCAGAGTGAGGGCATCCGAAGGAGGCGGAGGCGAGACAGACGTATCTACATAGACAGCTGTAAGGGCGGTAGTGCCCGGTTCGGGCGTCACGCTGCGCGGATTTGCAGTACTACCATTGTCCTCCCAGTGGTCAAACTCAAAGTCTCCATAATCTCCCATGCCTATTTCGTACTCCTGGCCTGCATCGATAGAGAACGTTACCGGGGTAAAGCCAGTCTCGAGCACGTCGCCACTCTCGCCGTCGTACAGAACTGTCCAGTAGCCTGTTATCGGGTTGCCGGCGGTGTCCTCTGATTCTACGGTGATAAAGTTGCCGACATTAAAGAATGCAGTTATTGTCAGGTCTTCTGAAAGGTCGCTAATCGTACGCTGCGCTCCCCAGTCAAGGTCGCTGGTACTGTCATCTTCCCAGTGGTCAAATGTCCTTTCTTCATAGTTTGCTATTGTCACAACATAGTCTCTTTCTTCACCTGCAACGTCGGTGAAGCTGAGCGGAGTGAATCCGGAATGCAAGAGGTCACCGCTATCTGCTTCTCTGATTGTAGTCCACATTCCAGTTATTGGGTTTCCATCAAGGTCGGCGGATTCGATGGTAAGGGTTGGAGAGTCTTCTTCCTCTTCTTCTTCTGTTATGGTAAATGCTAGCTGGGGCGGGACAATCTGGTCTATTTCATTTCCGCCAGATCCTGTATGTACCAGAACGTCAAGGGTGTGAGAGCCCTCATCCATCGAGTCGGTGTTTAGCGTGCCCTCGATGGTTATTGTGGCAGGTCCCAGAAAGCCGTTTACAAAGTTGGCGTTAGAGACGGCGTAGGAATAGCCGTACTTGTTGCCGCTGATAAAGTCCTCAGAGGTGGTAAATGAGTAAGAGTACGGAGGCGAGAAAGAGGTGCCATAGGAGACAGAGCCATAGCCGTATCCGTATCCATAAGAAGAAGAGGATGAGGGAGCGTCAATGACCAAGTTGCCCACTACAAGGTCCGAGTCGCCAGAGATGTATTCTCCTCCTCCATCGGTAACATCAAAGATGGCTTGCCTTACCTGCGGAGTATCGTTGTCAAGTACGAGCTCTATCTGGGAGAGGGGTATCAACTCGCCGGGCGCGATATCTATGGTAACTTGAAAGGTGCTTCCCTCTGGAGATTTGGGAACATCAGACGGGTCTGCGTCAGGAAGGGAAAGGTCTGCTATAAAGGCATCTACATTTTGAAACGGGATGAATATTGCTGCCAGAATGGCTGCTGCGACAGCAATTGCTCCAATCTGCTTGTAAGGGAGTCTACTGCTGCTGCCACCGCTATCGTTGCTATTATTATTTCCACTTCCTCCTAGATTATTACGTGATAAGCGCAAGTCCTCTGCGGTCGCGTATCCACACTATTTAGGCATATAGACTAAATTTTGTACAATATAATTACTGATGAAAATACTGTCTTGTTATAATAGGGAAAAGTTGGAATTGGATGTTGTTGTGTTGTTTTCCTAACAGGCTTTGATTTAGATAGATATCCGAGTCTGAAAAGAATCGAGTCAGTAGTTGCGCAATTTGCAGAAGCACGTGAAATAATGCAGTAAATGATAGAAGTTTGGACCATACTCTGCAAGTTGTACTAGAGTCAAAGGGCAAGTTTGCGAAGGGATTGTCCTCGTCGTAGGGATGCTGATCTGTAAATCTTTCTTTGTCACTAGCCAAAATCTGATGTGGTTGTGGAAGAGCTCGTAAGCCGAAATTTGACATTTGACAAACCAATTATGACATCAAAGGGTGGAGAGGCTAGAAACTTGTGTCAATATCTGAAGATAATTTATCAGGAACTAAAGTCTGCACGTAAGAGAGTTCCTGAAAAGAAGAAAAAAGAAGATGAGATGAGATGATGCTACTGTTTTTCCGCATTGTAGCCCCGTCCTTCCGCGACGTCTTCTTGCGTTTCCGGCTTTGGCCCCGATTCGATTACGATGTGCTTGTCCTCCAAGGTACTTGTCGGGATGACAATAGTCCGGTTCTGCAGGTCCTTGAGGATGATGCTGAATAGCCCCACCTCTTCAACGGTTCCGGTCACGTTATCGATTGAGATCCGCTGTCCTTTCTTTATCGCAGGCTGTACGACGGTGCTACCTCTTATTGCAGAAGGAATGGCATCCTTGAGTCCGTACGCAAGGCCCACTCCTATTCCAATGGCCAATGCCGCAGCTATGCCCCATA
>CAZPIL010000150.1:0-4532 GCA_964586705.1 uncultured Nitrososphaera sp.
AGTCAACAGTAGCTGTGATGACATCCATGTTATGGAGCTTTTGCAGGTAGCGTATGCAGACTGACGTGTCGAGTCCACCTGAATACGCGAGGACGACTTTTGACATCGAATATGCGTTGCGTTTCCAGCACTACATTTATATTTTTTGGTCAGGAATGACCTAAATCAAGGTGATATTGGCCAATGTCGGTCAGTGATAAATCCATAACAAATGCTGTCAAAGAGGTAGTCAACAGCGACCTCTCGTTCCAGGATTCTCTTCAGCGGGACTATTGCAACATAAGCGCGCTTGCCAGGATAGTCAAGCCGCAGATAGACCAGATGCTTAGTAGAAGCACCAGTGTCGAGAGCATCGTTACCGCACTAAAGAGGTCAAGGCGCGACTACGACATACCGGAGAGGCCCATTGCTGCTATACTGGCAGGAAGCACTGTCAGTGTCAGGACCGACGTGGCCAAGCTGTCGGCTGCAAAGAGCAAGAGGACGATCGAAAAGGTTGCCAAGTCGCTGACACAGAACGTAGACAACTATATCAGCGTGTCAGAGAGCATCATGTCAATAACACTCGTCTTCGATGACGCGCTCTTGGATGACGTAAAGGTGATGTTTGGCCAGCACGATATCTTGGAAGTAGAGGACGACTTGGCTGCGATAATCGTGCACAGCCCGGAGGAGATAATCAAGACGCCGGGGTGTGCCATTGCGTTTTACAACCAGCTTGCGCGCAGGCACATCAACATAGAGGATACAGTCAGCTGCTACACGGACACAATAATGCTGGTCAGGATGGACCAGGTCGGCAAGGCGTTCAATGCTCTCACAGATCTTATATCAGGATCCAGAAAGCTGCCTAGAAAGAAACATCGGTAAGGGTTTTTATCATGCAAGCGAGAAAATGAACTGATGTACCGGCGCTACACGCTTGACGAAGTCAAGCGCAAGATTGTTGATTCACTTCAGAACGCCGGCACAGGGCTTTCAGGCATCGAACTTGCAGACAAGACTGGCCTGAACCGCATGACGATTACAAAGTATCTGGACGTGATGAACGCGATAGGGCTTGTGAAAAAGAAAAAGATCGGCACCGTCAACGTTTGGTTTTTAGAGACAGGAGTTGCAGACATTGAATTTCCGGTTAACTATGTCCAGGTGCAGCAAAAACTGCTTGACCTTGCGCTTGCCGGCGAGGAGGAACAGGCGCGCCGCCTGCTCGTGAGTGTTCTCAATTCGAATGTCGACCAGGCAAAGGTGCTCACAGACGTCATACTGCCGGCGGCAAATACGGTCATCGAGCTTTACAGCAGAGGGAGGATATCCAAGACAGAGCGCATCCAGCTGTCTGCAATGATGAGCGAGTTTGTGGACCTTGTCAAGTTCAATTCCCATCCCACAGAGTCCAAGATGAATGCACACGTCATCTGCGTGGCAGGTACAGATGACATGACGCACCTGGCAAAAAGCGCTGCAGTGGTATTCCATGTGCTTGGCTGGGATGCCAAGCATGTAGGCAGCATAGAGCAGGACATTGACCCGTTTTTCGATATTGACTTCCAGCGCTACCTCTCGCGCATCTGGGGCAACAGGCGCGGGCTATTGCTGGTATGTGTGTTCTCGTCAGGCGAGGGACCCCTGCGCATGATTGCGTCGACTACGCGGTCCATGAAGGGCCGGCTAAAGGGCGAATTACGGTTGGCAATAGTTGCCGCCCCTGCCCTCAAGCGTGCTGCAGAGGAAGGGGCAGACATTGTCGTCACAGACCTGCCTTCGATCATCGACTGGGCCGAGCGCCAGTACCTTTCCATTGCTGGCTAGAACGATGGAAACGGAGTTATTGGAGGCGTAGCCGGCACCAGTGCCTGCAGTGCAAGGGTGACTATAGCACCTATCACTATGAAGACTATGGTAGCAAGCACGGCAATCCCAAGGGCCCTGAGCCATCCTGTCTCAAAGCCCCACTTGAACACCCCTATCCAGGCCACAAATGCGAGTATGAAAGACACTGCAGCGACAAACACCTGTTCGCCGATGGTGACTGCAAGCGCCAGACTGGAAATGAGAAATACGATGGCATAGATAGCAGGTCCCACCGCTGTTACCAGCATTGCCCTGGTGAACCTGGCCCTGCCAAGCGTAACGACCTTGGCCGCAAGCCAGACAGGTATAGAAACTGCAATCCATAGGATGAGGAGGCCGGCAAGAAGCGCCAGACCGACCAGCACAAAGTCTGCAGGTCCCTGCATTAAGAACTGTTCAAGCAACGCCATTTCTAATATCCATCTAAATTTAAGCGCTACCAGGCATGAGCTGTTGTTCTTGTGCTCATCTCCCTAATTTTCAGTGGTCAGTACACTTTGCTGTTATGTGATTTCATAAGAGTTCTCCATCACGCTTACTAGCATTATTTGCGTATCAACTCTGCTTAAAAATGTCAGACAGACAGCAACAGAATATGACGACGACCAGAAAGGCGATAATGTTTGCAGGAATAGCTGCAGGACTCTTGGCAGCAGTCTTTGCAACAAGTCAGATACTGCTAACAGAAAGCGCGACTGCTCAGCTTGAGGAAGAACAAGGAGCTGATAGCAACCAGATAGCAGACACAGACCAGAGATCAACCCTATCCACATTTGGCAGAGCAACGACTACGGTCCAGCCAGACAGGTTTTCAATAACAATAGGAATTGAAACCACCCGCGATACTGCTCAGCAAGCCGCTTCAGATAACGCCGCGCAGGCGTCTGAGATTGTACAGGCTCTCAGCGGACTAGGCATTGCAGATGAACAGATGAGTACAAGCCAGTACAGCCTGCAGCCTGTCTATGAAGAGGTGATGCCAGATACAGAGGACGGAGAAGGAGTAGAGGCAATACCTCCGCCATCGCCCCGCCCTCCGGACCAAGAGCCCCGCAGAGAGATTGCAGGATACAGGGCGTTCAATAGCATAAGCGTCACACTTGACGTAGAAGGTGAAATAGAGGCAAGCCAGGTGATAGACACGGCCATTGAAGCTGGCGCAACCAATGTCAGCAACCTGTCACTATTTGTCTCGCAGCAAAGGCAACAAGAGATACGTAACGAACTGATTGTTGACGCGATAGATGACGCGAGGCAGAGGGCAGACATAGCAGTCCAAGAAGTTGGCATGCAGATAACCGGGATAGAATCTATCAATCTGGAAGAGGTACACTTTCCATTTCCATCAAGAGGACTTGAAGCAGCACAGACGATAGCAGATGAGGGTACACCTATTTTGCCAGGCGAACAGGAAGTGACAAGTACGGTGCACATCAGCTACTTTATCGGAGGCAATAGCAGTAACGGGGGAAATAACGAGGACGACAACGACAACGAGCTATAAGATGGGAACGGAATGCTCGAAGAATAACCAGAGTTGCAAAGCAGTAGTAGTCACAAGAACATATGATATTGCCGCAAAGCAGTCTTTCGGCAATGTCCCTTCCTTTCTTTTTATTTTCTTACTTTCGTCATCCCTATCAACCCTAGAGTAAAAAGAAAAAGAAGGGAATGGGCGCTACGACCAGAGCCCAAAGCGTCCGGTCGCTCTGCCTGCGGCCACGATCCCTACTACTGAAGCCACCGCTGCTGCCATTATTAGAGCCGCAAGCGGGAACTCGGGTACCACGTTCGTGCCTGTCACCTCCACTGTGTGCTCGCTGTGGTCATAGTTTATCTCAAAGGTCACATCGGTGCTTGTTTCAGACTTTACGATGACATCATTTGATTCGGCTGTGACCAGCTGACCGTCTACCAAGACCGTCATTTCGCCGCTGAGCATCGCCTTCGGTATTGTCACCTCTGTTGCTCCCGTGGTGCCTGTCTCACCTTCCACCATAAATGAAAGCATCCTTGCCTCTTCGTTCAGCTCGACGTTGCTCACGTTGGAATTGCTTGTAATGTCTAACTGGAACTGCTCGCCGCCTTCTGCCTGAATGTCAAATGAACCAGAGCTTCCAACCACGAACTGTGTTGATGATTCCAGGTTGGCTTCGATGTCTGCACTGAGAAGGCCAAGCACGCTTGCACTGACCTCTATCTTTGATTCTGCAGTGTATTCGCCTTCTTGTGCGCTTGAAGGCAGCGTTATGATCGCAGAGTACTGGCCGCTACTGCTGTCAACTGTCGCCTCCGAGTCGGCAACTATCTGGCCCGATGTATCCATCACGTTTATGCTAACAGAGTCTGACTCGGTTTCCTCTCTCATCTCCGAGGACATCGATCCTTCAATCCTTACGGTATCGCCGGGTTTGTAGATACGGTATTCTGACTGCACCGTGAACGAATTGTCAGAGTCAGCCTCTACCCTTGGATATGACGTGTTGTACATTGTACTTACTTCGCCGGTGGCAGAAGCCGAACCCGACGCCTGCGCAGCTGCCTGCTGGACTGCTGGCAAAAATGCCAATGCGGACAGCAATGCCGCCGTTAAAAACGCCGCCGCATAAGATGCTTGCGTTGTTCTTTTGCAGTAGTTCATAGAGTACGGTGCTGCGCCATTACATAAAACATGTATG
>CAZPIL010000151.1:0-4524 GCA_964586705.1 uncultured Nitrososphaera sp.
ACAGATAGAAGGCATGAGCTTTACGGTGAGTCACTCAAGGGCACTGTCTTGGTATTTCCAAATGCGATCGGAAGCAGTGTCGGAGCATATGTATTTTATTCCTTGAGACGTACAGGTACGGCACCCGTTGCCATAGTCTGCTCAAAAGTAGATATCACTACTGCATCAGGATGTGCTATAGCAGAAATACCAGCCGTTGACCTGCCAGAGGGAAGAAAACTTTCTTCCCTTGCAGCCGGCGAGCGCTTCAGAGTTGATGCAGACACAGGGACAATAGCAACAGTTTAATCTTGTGCTTTAGAAATTGTACATGGTGCACGGCACCTGACGGGCGAACGGACAGACCTGTGCTGGATGAAGACTAAAGTCCGTGCACCGACTGATAAACCTTTTATTGGCGATGGACGACGTGATAGCGTTGGCAAGCTACTGTCCCGAGTGTGGTGGCGAATTAAAGTTCGACCTTTCAAGCAAGAACTTTATCTGCAAAAGCTGTGGTCTATTCGCTTCAAGGGAAAAGATCGACGAGATAAGAGACAGGGCGGAGGCGGCGCAGGTAGACAAGAGACGCATGAAGCACGACGAGTACCTTGACTGGTGGCAATCATCCAAGAAAGATAAGCGAAAATAATTGCGAACAATGGTTGTATAGGGAGATGCCTAGTTAGGTCTGTAGTGATCATTGTGCATATGGCAGAACTTTAGGCACGTAGGGAATAATTATAACCCTTGCATGATCGAATAACGATTGTGTCCCACGTCTGCACCAAGTGCCGCAGAGAGAATTCGATCTATTTCAGAGCATATTCAGGAGAATACCTGTGCAAGAAGTGCTTTTTGCACTCGATAGAGGACAAGACAGCGCGTACGATGTCAAGGTACTCGATGGTCAAGCACGGAGAGCGTCTAGCCATTGGAGTTTCAGGAGGCAAAGATAGCTTGTCATTATTGTACGTATTAAAAAAAATCTTTGACTATCACGACCGCTCTGCAGATGACCTTATTGCGGTAACGATAGATGAGGGCATAAAGGGCTACCGCGACGAATCGCTTATGATAGTGAAAGACTTTTGCTCAAAGCTGGGCGTCCATAACAAGATCATGAGTTACAAGGAATTGTTTGGTATCTCGATGGATGAGGCAATGGTCACTAGGCCCACTGAAAAAATGTCGTCGTGCTCTATGTGCGGCACATTCCGGCGCAGGGCAATCGACTTGGCGGCAGAAACGGTAGGAGCAGATGTCGTCGCGACTGCACACAACATGGACGATCAGCTGCAGACATTCATGATAAATTTACTTGCAGGAGATGTGGAACGCATAGGGTGGATTTATCCCGAGCCTGTGGAATACGCAGCCGGTATGAAAAAGGCCAAACCATTTGTCGAGATTGCAGAACACGAGATAGCGTTCTATGCGTTACAGCGTGAAATTCCATTCCAGTCAGAAGAGTGTCCCTATATGAACGAGAGTATACGTACGGATCTGCGCGAATTTTTCAACAGGATGGAAAGGGAACATCACGGAATTAAGAATAATGCACATGCATCTATGCTCAAGGTGTCTGAAAGATTACGGTCGACGCTTGAGCCTCGAGGAGATAAGAAATGCTCAGTGTGTGGCAGAGATTCCACAGGTGACATATGCTCTGTCTGCAAGACCATCAATGTGCTCGGTGCCAAGCCAGCATCACAAATGTAATATAGCGATTTTGAGAAGTCCTCTTGGAGGCAGGTAGGGCTGGGGTGCTAGCCGTGCCCCCCACTGGAAATCGGCTTCATGCCAGGGCCAGGAACTGCCGGGTAAATCCGCTGGGAGGAGGTACCCGCTTGCCAGGCTGAGATGAAATCACGCCGTGTCGGATGGTTATGAGCGGCGATCTACGCGAAGGCGTGGCGTCGACCGTGAATCGTCGAAATGGGTGAGGTCCGGGAGGGAGCAACCCTAAGGCGGCATAACCATGCTAGCACGTCTACGTGGTGGATCTTGCAGGGCTTGAAATGGGGCCTTTTCCCAACGGTGGTACCGGTAGGCTGCCTCCACTTATCATTCACATTCAACAGGCATATTCCTAGATGCAAGGCCGACGCATGGGCATGTGTAGTGATTCTGAAGCGCCCCACATACTCATCTCTCAGGGTCGCTCTAATTGACATATCATGAATCGACATTGAAGCCGAGATTAATTCTGATAGTCACAGGTGCATGGAACCAGCGGCTACAGAGTACATTCATGATTGCCAATCACAGTAGCAGATGCAATGGTCAGACCAAGTCCCTTTTCAGTTTGGAGCAGCTTGTTTTCGCGTGGTAGTTGGTGTTGTAGACTTATCTTGATACACGAACGAACGCATAGCCTGAGTTTTCAAGCATCTTTTTTATTTCTTCTTTTGTTATAGCTGACGAGTCGTATTCTACAATTATGCTGTCGGTCATAAAATCGATGTCTATATTTTTTACAGCGTTCTGGCCTTTCAGTTGCCTTTCAACTATTGGCTTGCAAGAAGTGCAGTACATGCCCACCACCTTAAAAAATGCCTTCTGCAGGAACATATTGGTGCTTGATAGTTTGATGTGCATCCTTATTTAGCATATACTACATACAAAAGACATGTTTAAGGATCCTGTTTGTAATATGATGGTAGACGAGAAAACAGCCAGACACATCTCAGAGGTGGAAGGTAAGAAGATATACTTGTGCTCTGCAGCATGCAAGACACGCTTTGATGCAGAACCCAAGAAGTATGGCTATTGAAAGGCATGATTTAAATTGAATCCTGAGGAGCTTTTCTCCCATTGCCCATAGACCCAGACTTTCAGTTTCACAGGCGTTCAGAATCACACGGCAACCTAAAGGTCTGGCGCAATGGTAGCAGCAAGCTTGGAATTTACGGCACTCATGTTGCAGTTGATTTTAACCTTTGCGTTGGTGACGGCGCATGCATAGACGTCTGCCCGGTAAATGTGTTTGAATGGCAGGGAGAGGGAAAAGACAAAAAGGCTATGCCCACGCTTGAGCGCGATTGTATATACTGTTTTGGGTGTGAGGCTGTTTGTCCCAAATTCGCGATTAGAGTGACGCCATTGGTGAGAAAATGATAAGAATAGATGAAAAGCGAATTTTTGAAGTCATAGAAGAGCGCAAACCTCACTCTATCGCATTGAATGGAGCGGAAGCACTAATACCAAAGCTACAGGATGTAGCCGACCACATAAGCGAGCGGTTTGGCATAGAGGCGTACATAATCGGTGATACATGTTGGGGCTCATGCGATCTCAATACGCATGCGGCTGATATGCTTGGCGCAGACGTACTCTTCAACATAGGTCACACAATTTCGATAGAGACGTTTGGCAATAAGGTGGTAATGATAAACGCGTATGACGATGTGATCTTTGACAAGGTAGCGTACAAGTTCGCTTCTGACATGAAAGGAAAATTCAACGTATTGTCACTCTTGACAGATAGTCAGCATCTAGAGAGTATCGAAGGTGTTAGGAGGATCTTTGAAGAACTCGGCTACAAAGTGATCATTGGCAAGGGTAAAGGACAATTAAAAGATGCTCAGGTATTTGGCTGTGAATTTTATCCCGCTTGGAATGTGCAAAAGCAGGTCGATGCATACATTTTTCTCGGTCAGAGCCAGTTTCATGCGGCAAGTGTGGCAATGTCAACGGAAAAGCCGACATTCATGCTTGATCCATATTTTGAAGAGTATGTGCAGGTAAATGAATTTGCACAAGGATTGCAAAAGCGCGCAATACTTGCCATTTACAAGGCTGTCGATGCAAATACCATAGGATTGGTTATCGGCCTGAAGGAGGGGCAGTTTGCACATGTGCGGGCGCTTGAGCTTAAGAAGGAGTTTGAGAAACTGGGCAAGAAAGTGCAGTTGTTAGCATTGACGGAAATAACTGATGACAGGATGCAGATCTTCAAAAACATTGATGCGTTCGTGCAGGTGGCTTGCCCAAGGATAGCAACAGATAACCATTTTTCAAAGCCGATGCTCTCGGTGCCTCAGGCCCTCGGCTTGATAAAGATTCTGAAGAAAGAGCCCATAGAGGACTTCTTAAAGATGCAACACTGGCTCTAGCTCTTCGCGCCAGCTATATCAAATGCGTAGAGCGGAAACAAATAAATATGGTACTCAGAATTTTCTTTGTTTTTTTTATTTTTACTTATTTTAGGTATATGTTGTTCAGCAAATACAAATATTACACTAAGTTGAGCGGACTTGTCTGCGAAATATTGTGCAGATAACTATCATTTCCTCATATTTTATTTAGAACATTTGCAACGGCATTGTAGATACAATTATACAAATTTTGACAATTAACCCCTTTTAATGATAGAATATTTCTCAAAATCTTATATAGATATTGCGTGCAATACACCATACGGGAAGGAAACTAAAGCTACGACGGTTGTCGACCGTTCTGCGATAGTAATAACCCGGTGAAAAAACATGACTTGCAAAGGTATATGCATACGACACAAGGCCCAAAAGCCGGTTGGTTCTG
>CAZPIL010000152.1:0-4477 GCA_964586705.1 uncultured Nitrososphaera sp.
AGCCATGTGATCAGGCAGGAACCTCGAACCCTTCAGGGTTGAGAGGATGTCAGATTCATCGACCCTATTCCATACTAGCTAGCAAGACTTCTCGCAGAATTAGTGTAACGATTAATGGTGTGATGTCTAAACGATATGTTGTCTCAGCAAGTTTGGGCATCTAACATGCCGCGTTTCTTGACATATGTATAATCATTATATGGATCACTTTTTACCTGTACGGTAATATGTACTCCGTAGAGGCGTTGAAATGGCTGTTTATGTTTTTAAACCATCACAAAGTATGCCATTTGTATACCTTGCACAAACTCATTAATACCATGTAAGCGCATTTTTTGTGATGATCAAGATTCTTGGAATAGCTGGAAGTCTTCGAAGGGAATCATATAACCGTGCAACACTACGCGAAGCTCAGAATCTAGTACCTGAAGACGCTCGTATAGATATCTTTGATATTGACGAAATACCTCCATTTAACCAGGATAAGGAGGACCCCTTGCCCAAAGTCGTTGCAGAGCTTAAGGAGAAGATCCGATCCTCTGATGCCGTACTGTTTGTAACGCCGGAGTACAACTATTCTGTTCCCGGAGTGTTAAAAAATGCAATTGACTGGGCGTCACGACCATACGGCGACAGTGCATTAGACGGCAAGCCGGCGGGAATAATGGGTGCATCAATAGGATCCATTGGGACCGCGCGTGCACAATATCATCTCAGACAAATGTTCGTCTTTCTTAATGTCTTCACCTTTAACAGGCCAGAGGTGATGATAGCGAATGCCGCAGACAAGTTTGACCAAAATGGCCGCCTGACTGATGAAGAAACCCGAAAGAGGATAAGGGAATTTCTACAGGCTCTTTCAAGGTGGGCTAGGAAACATAAAGAGATCGAAGTCACTGGCTAGACTTGTACCTTTGTCGATCATAGCCCAACAGGTCCTTTGTGAGCCACGGATCTGTGCCTTTCAAGGGAACTAGGGTTATCGAATTTTGCTTTGCACATATCACAAGCATAACCCACGGGGATTGTTTTATTGGCCTTGACTCGCATGCTTTGAAAATATTCTACTGCACTGTACCGGATCAGCTGTTTGCTTACTGGCATCTTGAGTTCTGTGTCGACCTTACCCTTGATAAGGTCAGAGTTTGGTCTAGCTTCTACAATCTCGTGACCGTGTCTGAGCTGCTCTTCGCTAAGACCTACTTCAATGGTTGGTACGTCCTTGTCCGGTAGGACGCATTCAACAGCTTGTATAGGTATGCGATATTCCTCATCCATGATTAGGCCCTGTTTCTCTGAAACAAAATGATCCCCATTTATGCTTGATAACCGACCTATTGCCTTGCCATCAGACGAATAGACTCTTGCATGTTTGGGCAACATGACTATCATTGCGCACGCATTGCTATAATGTCTTGTCAACTATCACCTGAAAAGTCCAGTGATCTGCTTGCTAAGGGTTTGTGGAAAGAAAGTATCGCTCTCTCTATCTTTCAGTAATCCTTGCACTTTCATCGTGACCTCTATGTCTGTGAATTTGCGAGAATGCGTAAGCACCAAACGTGTAATCGCCCATGATGTGCTCTGTTTCCTCTAAATCTTGAATTCCTTTTATCATATCAAGTGTCGCATATTCATTTGCACGGTAGTGAGTACCCTCATCGAACGGTGCCGGTACCCTGCCTGTTCTTTCCATAAAAAATGATCTAATTTTTTCTGGATCAGTACCTTTTTTTGTGATTATCTGTAGTTCGTACAGTCTACCCTTATTTTCTTTAGAGCTGGGCGTATTTTCGACCAAGTCATGTAGTAATCCTTGATCGACTTTGGGAAAATACTTTGTATATAACTCACTTAGCTCTTTCTGCTTCATCTTGATGTCTTTGAATTCCTTTTCGGCATCTGCAAAGCCTGTCTGAATCATGTTCTATTTTCTCACTTTTGTTATTTAAGTGGACGCCATGAAGTCCTGTGTCAGCCAACAACTTGGTGTAACCTTGCTTAACGGCCGAAACCTACACTAATACTTAACTTTGTACAGTAATTCTTTTGACTCACGCTTGTGAACTACAATTACCAACTGGCCGAAAGAGAAGAAAGATGCGCCGTTCAATATTGCGCAGCAGGTAAAGGCCTGCTGGGCCCGGGTTAAAGCGGCGCTTGGAGGATGTCAAAAGGTTTCCGTCTGCAAGGATGGAGATAGGCATTGTCCAAGGGCAAACCACGGGGCCGTCCGGCCTTGAGGCGGTCTTGAAGGGAAAGCCACATATCTTCGAAAGCCAGTTGGTCCTTCTTCGTATATTCCTCTACAAAATATTGACAATGCAAATCGAGGATCCCTTACCTGTTACTCTGTAAGAAACCCATAGTTTTCGACAACGAAAGTCATAATAGATTGGTTTGAAAACTAACTATTGAGTGGGGTTGTACAGCCGCGTAATTGGAGTAAGAGAGTATGAATGTAGAAACAATATCCCACAAAGAAATGGATTCAGTAAGGTCATACAATACCTTGGTTTACACAGCAAGACAGGTGTGCACCGAAGAGGATATAGACTTTGACAACTGCCTATCGAGCGTAAAGAGAGCCATGCTGTGTTACTGGTGCTCTATATGTAGAAGCACATACCCTCTCACTGATATTGTGCTCCGGAAAAGAAAGAAGATTTGTTGTTTCTGCAATAACAACATAAAGCTGTACGCGAACAGTAACAAATACGGGAAAATACGCAGAAAAATCTTCTATAGGTATCTTGAGGGGCAGGGGAACATCTACCTTGACGTGCCAACTGCTCGTGATGTTCCATCAGTAAGACTGCAACTACAACAATAGAAGTTAGCCAGTACTTGACACGTAAGACCTCAATTCCGCGTCATCGACTATGTCCATATGTCGGACGCGGTACTCGTTTATTTTATTTTTGAGAAGCTTCAATTATGACGGACGATTCACAAGTTGTCGAAGAGGGCGACATCTTTTTCTTCTATAGACCAAAGGTTGGTGCCCAAGAGGTAGATGACATCGAAGATGTTCAGAGGTTTTATGTCGTAACAGCCCCTGAGCAACAAAAGGACAAGTTCCGACTTTTCATGATGGGACAAAAAAGACTCCCTGACTTTGCAGCGGACAAATCTGGGGCAGAGCGCCGCAATTGGGCTCTAAATGTGTTAACTACGAACAATGCAGAGGATATACGTCAAGAACTGCTTCCAGTTGAATACGAGACTGAGACCCGAGGTAAACGAAAGGTTGGGCCTGCTACGCCGGCGGGAGAAGGCAAGTATTCAATTGTAAGACACGATGGTCACACAGAGCTGGCGTTTGTATTGGAACTTCCAAAAGTCCCCGGTCCAACACAAAAAGAATTTGGTATAAGAAAAGAGGCCAGCTATATCATTTCAGTAAAGAATCCTGATATTCAGGCGCCAGGTTTTAAGGCCTTTGAAGAAAGGAAGCCTTCGTATCCACAAGAGATCCGGCAAATATTCGGAGACCGGCGATGGATAAGCGTTGAAGATCCAGAAATCCTGAATTATGCCAATACTCAGGTATTGCTCATTGGAGCACGGAAAAGTGACGCACAGGAAGAGCTTGGAATTGATCTTGACGAAGAAAAGGAGAATATGAATACGGCTGAATTATTCAAAGAGCTCAAGATAAAGCGGCAGCAGGTGCCGCTCACGCCGGTGCTCCAAGGAGAGTTTCCGACAAAAACCGAACAAGAACAAAAATATGTTGGAGCAAAGTCTTTATCGAAGAGGGAAGCCCCTGGACGCAAGGGTGGAAAGGCTGGCGGACGCAAGGCCGCGACAGGCGCCCCTTCGGCAGCGGCATTATCAAAAATTCTTGCTGGGATCAAATTCCCAAAGGAAAAAGCTGAATTAATACGATATGCTGAAAAAAACGCTTCTAAGATAAAGGCTTCTGAGCAAATTCTACAAACTATGCAGGAACTGCCTGAGAGAAAATACCAGACTATGGCAGAAGTTCAAGAGGGGCTCAGCAAGGTAAGATGATGGAAAATGGCACAATTTAGATGCGAAGTTTGTGGTAACGGATTTGAACAACAATCAGCGTACGAAAGGCATGTGGAGACATCTCATCCTCGTCGCGCACCATCAGCTGCGGATGTAGAAAAGGCACTGGCGGGGATTCAATATCCCAAGGCAAAGGAAGAGTTGATATCCTACGCATCTAGAAATGTAACCGCCAAGGCGGTTGAAGAACTGCTGAATTCTCTTCCAAGCCGCACATATCGAGACTCTGCTGAAGTCGCAATCGCGATAGGTGAGATCAAGAAAGCAAAAGGAGTCAGGGGCGCAGAAGAAGTTGCTCAAACCGAAACGCCAAGCACAAAAGGTGGGAAAACAGCGGCCACAAAAACAGCATCATCTGCTGCAGTAGCAAAGGTTCTGTCAGGTGTCGACTTTCCAAAGGGCAAGAAAGAACTACGGGACTATGCTGCAAAGCATGCAA
>CAZPIL010000153.1:0-4466 GCA_964586705.1 uncultured Nitrososphaera sp.
ATCGACGGCGGCACATCGCTCAACGTCACGATGCCTGGTCGCAGGGTCGTTGGCGACGTCAAGAGGCCGGCTTCCTCGGCACCCGCACCCGCTTGGATGGCCACGACCAAGCGTTCCCGCTCCCCAGGGCCGATGCCGCTGGTTGATATGACGAATAGCGAGTCCTTCTCAAGGTCCACATGGTTGAGCAGCCTTGCCAGGTTTGCGTCTTCCCTGGCGAGAGCTTCATTGCACCGGCCGCATATGCTGCCGTCGTGATAACAGCTCTTTTTGCATTACCCGCGAATCCTGACGAGATAACCGCTCCTATGGATCTCGTCAACAGCTTCAGAATTGCATCTGGCGTGACCATGACCATGTTCTGGATTATGCTCGGAGCCATATTTGGTGTGTTTTGGGACAAGGCAAAACCCCATGAGGCAGCTAGGATAAAGACGCTCTAGGCAAATATAGCGGCTCAAGTGAACCATTTGCATGGCTACGATAAGCGTTAGCCGCGAAATATCCGCTCCTCTTGACAAGGTCTGGACCGTCGTGTCAGATGTGGACAATGAAGCGCAGTACTGGCACGGCACAAAGTCTGTCAGGAATATAAGCAAGGACGGTAACGTCATAAAGCGCGAAGTCGTAATTGCATTCAAGGACTCAAAGACGATGCAGACAGTAACACTCGATCCTCCATCATCCATTGAGACGAAAATTACTGAAGGCCCAATAACTGGAACCCGGCTTTTGAAACTGAGCAGTTCCGGTAGTTGGACAAAGGTGGATGTCACTTGGGACTTCAAACTGAGCGGATTTATGGGTATGTTTACTGGCATGGTGAAAAAACACATCAAAGATGGAACTGAGCAGGCGCTAGAGCGCATAGCCAAGGCAGTAGAATAGCTAGACATGGAACATGTACTTGAACCTGCGATAGCGATCCTCAATATAGCCTTGGCAATTATTCTTGCCGGGGTATTTGGAGTATGGGTGTATTTTCTCGCTTACATGGCAAAGTCATTCAGGCTGGCGCCTCGGCTAGAATCTTTTGACCGTACAATAGCTACTGGCCATCCTAGGGTAAGTGTTATACTTCCTGCAAGAAATGAAGAAAAGTACATAGCCAAATGCCTTGACTCGCTGCTTGCACAAGACTATCCAAACTTTGAAGTAATAGCGATAAATGATGGGTCAACTGATAGGACTGGAGAAATAATAAAACGTTATGCGGGAAAGGATAGACGCGTTGTGTATATTGAGACTCCTTTGAAGCCAAAAGGGTGGGCCGGCAAGAACTGGGCCTGCATACGGGGATACGAAGTAGCTACTGGTGATTACATGTTTTTCACAGATGCCGATACTGAGCATTCACCGAATGTCATATCGCTCGCGGTAGGCCACATGCTTGCAGAAGGGCTTGACGCGCTTACTGCGATACCAAAGCTTATCTGTAACGACCTCTGGACTAGAATAACACTTCCCGGACTCTCAACTTTTCTGCATACCCGGTTCTCCCCTCTTCGTGTTAATGACCCTACACAAAAGACCGGATACTTTTTCGGAAGCTTTTTTATCATTACAAGGAAGACATATGAGGCCGTAGGGACACACGTTGCAGTCCGAGAAGAGCTCGTTGAGGATGGCGCACTGGGCTTCTTGGTCAAGGCCGGGGGCCACAAGCTTAAGATGGTTAGAGGTGAGAAGCACATCAATGCTGTATGGGCGCGTGACCTGTCGACACTCTGGCACGGACTTCGCCGGCTGGTAATACCTCTCTACCACCAAGACAGACACGCAGCTCGCCTCATAGCTGCCGCGGTATTTTTCATAATGTTCGCTCCCTTTCTGTTCCTAAGTTATTCGATACCTGCCGTAGCTCTTGCGGAGGGAATTCTTTCTACGCAGACAGCTGTAGCACTGGCAATAATCCATATATCGACTATTGCCGTGTTAATTCTCGCTACAGCAGTGCAGAGCCGGCTTGGCGTATTCCAGAGTCCCTTCTATGCTCTCGGGGCTCCTGCTAGCGGCGCAATAATCTTTTTTGGCTTTGCATCGGCGATTATCGATGCTACTAAGGAGAATTCCGTAAAGTGGCGCGACAGGCAATATACTGTGAACGAAAAGCAGAACTTTATGCACTAGAATCGAGCTGGAACGCGCGTTCCAATTCAACATTCCGCCATACCCCTAATCTATGATTGTTCTGTAAGTTATTGCATGACTACAGAACGGAAGAATAACAGAGGAAGGATCCAGATAATGGGGGATGTGCTTGGTCTTGCTACTGCAGGCATAAAAAAGACCCACATAATGTACAAGGCCAACCTGAGCTATGAGCAAGTACATGCGTACATTGCAGAGCTTATCGAAAGAGGAATGCTCGAGCAAGCGTCAAGTGACGAAGGTGTGGTCTACAGGGCAACGGAGAAGGGCAGGGCGTTTCTGCACTACTATGGCCGACTAGTAGATCTATTGGATATGCCTGTACCAGCTGGACTTGAAGTCCAGTATGTAAGTCATTGACCGGGAAAGGATTATTACCATAAAAGGCGGACTTTTCTAGGTTGAACAAGGCCATTCTCGCCGCAGCAACAACAGTTGCTGCGGCAGCGATATTTTTCACTTATTCGCAATTCAATGGCCTAGACTTTGACCGGACACCGCTACCTGACTTTTCAGACTTTACGGGAACCGGCGACCAACGCGATTCGCTCGATGACGAGGCATTTAGGGTAGGCCAAGTAAGCACCGTGGAGGCCTCAGACAAAGAGCTGACGCTCCCTGATCTCTTTGAGCGGACTGAGAGATCTGTCGTACAGGTGTCTGCTACAGATGACCCTACGGAACAAGGAAGACTTGGAACGGGGTTCATTTTTGATGACAACGGTCATATCGTTACAAATAACCACGTAGTATTTGGCGTCCGGGATCTTGCCGTGACATTTTATGATGGAACTGTTTACAGAGCTACTGTGATTGGGGCTGACCCGTTCACCGACCTTACGGTCCTTTATGTCGAAGATGTTCCTAAAGAAAAACTTGTAGCGCTCCCGCTTGCTGACTCTACTGCGATACGAGTGGGGGAACAGGTTGCAGCTATAGGCAATCCGTTCGGACTGTCAAGCTCTATGACATCTGGTATCATAAGTGGTGTAGGCCGGACCATACCCGCGCAGAACTCGGGACCTCTGCAGTTCTTCATACCTGATATTATCCAGACTGATGCACCAATAAATCCCGGCAATTCTGGCGGACCCCTTCTCAACACACGTGGTCAAGTGGTCGGCATCAATACAGCTATACGTTCAAGCACCGGCGAATTTGCCGGCATAGGGTTTGCCGTACCATCAAATACAATAGCCAAGATAGTGCCCACACTTATTGAGACAGGTACCTTCCAGCACCCTTGGGTTGGTATATCTGGGAGAGACATGACACCTGGACTTGCGAGCGCCCTTGAGCTTGAGGAGCCAAGGGGCATATTGGTAGTCGAGGTCGTGCCCGGTGGCCCTGCAGAAAAGGCTGGAATCCGGGGAGGCGATAACCCTACCCGGATAGAGGGCCAAACTATTCCTCTTGGAGGCGATATAATTCTAGAGCTTGATGGTAACCAGATAAGAAAGCTTGATGATATACTCGTGTACCTCCAGCGCGAAAAGACAGTTGGTGATACGATGGACGTCACAATCCTGCGAGATGGCAACGAGATGGTAATTGAACTATTGCTTGAAGCAAGACCCGGCGCAGAGGACTCGCCTTAGTGTTTATTAGTAGATCAGCCGTAACAATCAATCATGCTTGCCGACTCGGCACTTGACAGGGCGCTTATCGATCCCGAAGCGCTTTCGCCAGTAGACGCACACGAATTGCTCCTATTGAGCCCAACCGATGTGCTTGTTAAAACTGCATCGAGGATCCGGGATACTACAAAGACCAACATTGTAACTTATTCGCGGAAGGTTTTCATAAACCTAGTCAACTTGTGCCGGGATACATGCTCGTACTGCACCTACAAGAAGGAACCGGTCGACACAATGCTGTCTATGCTCTCACCTGAACAGGTTATCGCTATTGCTGAGACTGGCAGGGGCGCAAGGTGCACTGAAGCACTGTTTGTCACAGGCGAGCGGCCTGAACAGAAATATCCTGAGGCACGTGACTGGCTTCAGTCGATGGGATACACTTCTACTATAGACTATATCTGCGACATCGGCGAGCATGTCTTGCAAAAAACTAGTCTACTACCGCATACTAACGCAGGCAGTCTGACCAAAAGTGAGATGGCCAAATTAAAAAAGACAAACGTCAGCATGGGCGTGATGCTCGAGTCATCAAGCCAACGTCTGATAGGGAAGGCGGCCTCGGCGAACTCCACCACCGCGGCGTCGCGGCGCTCGCGGTGGGCCAGGGCCACCAGCGCCAGGCAGACCGCCTTGGCCCACTCGATGCGCGCGCCCTCCATCGAGCCCGAGGAGTCG
>CAZPIL010000154.1:0-4442 GCA_964586705.1 uncultured Nitrososphaera sp.
CTGCAAAAGCGACTACTAATAGACCTAACGACCTAGGATCTATCTGCCATTGCCCTATAGCAAGAAAAATTACCACATTTGAAATTATGAATACCCCTCCAGCAAGCCCTGTGCAGTTTCCGATTATGCCAAGTATGGTGTTCCAGTTGTACGTCGTATCAGAATCGGATGACGACGATCTGGAATGCCGTAGGAGGTAGGGCCTTGTACGTGCTACCTTGTTGAGTATAAGAGAAATGCTGGCAAAGAATACTAGCATGCTAATTAGCAAGGATACCGCAAACCAGTCAATTAACAAATCGCCCAATTAAGCAAATCTCCTTAGCAGTATCATGTACGAGCTCCAGCTATTAAAATTACGCGTTATAACATGTTATCACGTGGTCGTAAACGTTAAAAGTAAGCGCCGATAACATTAGTCAAGCAAGATGGTCAAGCGCGGAGGAAAGGAGGTCATAACGGTAGAGATTTTCAAGCAGACCTACGATGCCATGAAGACAAATGCAGGGAAGCTAAAGTGGAATACGAAGGAATACATCAATTCCGTCCTCACAGAAGCTATAGAACGCGACAGATTCCTGCAGACATATGCCCCAAATCTCTCAAAGGTGGGCTACCAAGATAATATATTGTTCATACGAGATGCCAAGCGAGCCAAGACGGCCGAGGTTTACCTCAAAGACAGAGTCCTGTACTGCGGACTATGTGAGTCCAAAGACTGCATGCATATACACTACGCATTTGCTCTGCCTGAGGTGGCCAAGCTCTATTTGCGCCGGTCGCGTTAAGACCTCACTATTTTATTAGATCGGCGGGATTATACTACAGGTAGAACCTGATGCCAAAGAAGCAGAATGGTAAGAAGCGTAAGGGTAAAAAGAAGTGGGTGAAGAATGTTAAAACTGAGTCAACTTTTCCCGAGAAAGGCATATTCACCAAAGATGCTGAGACTATCTCCAGACACATGGGCTCAAAGAAGGTCAGTCCCAAAGGAGCAGGCTCAGGCGTGCGGATGATACAGTACTATCTGAACCGCGCCGGAAAAAATCTGCCTGCTTCGCGCAAGCGAGAGCTGGAAAAAGCGAAAAAGATACTGCAATCAAAAAAGAAATCAGATCAATAATGGGAGACTCCAGCCAGTAAGCACATATCCTTGGTAGATTAAACAAGAATATGCTTCTTGGCACCTGTGGCTGGAGCTACCAAGAATGGGTAGGCCATTTTTATCCGAACAACAGAGTCGCCAAGCTTCCATTTTATGCCAAGGTATTTGAAACAGTCGAAGTCGACTCGTCATTTTACAGAATGCCAACAAAGTCGATGGTAAAGGGTTGGGAGAAGGCAACCGGTCCTACATTCAAGTTCTCCTTGAAACTACCAAAAGCAATAACTCATGACAAGAACCTTGTTGATGCTCAAGGTGAGCTCCAAACTTTTCTTGATGTAATAAAACCATTGCATGATGCAGACAAGCTTGCATGCATCTTAATACAGCTTGGACCAAGCTTTTCATACGAAAAGGTTGCCGACTTGGAATCATTTCTTGGAATGCTGCCCGATGATCTTCAATTTGCAATAGAGTTCAGAAATGAATCTTGGGATAGAGACGAGACATGGGACTTGTTGAGAGGATATAACGTTGCAAGCACCATAACAGACTCACCTATTGAATTCCTTTCAAATCCGGTCATAACAGCAAAGCACGTCTATATCAGATGGCATGGAAGGGGTACAAAGATCTGGTATGACTACAACTATTCTAAAAAACAGCTTGCGTCATGGGCACAAAAAATCAAAGAAACATTATCATCAAAGGACTTGGTAGCGTATGCTTACTTTAATAACCACTATAGAGCAAAGGCTCCGATCAATGCGCTGCAGCTTTTGGAAATGATGGATATCATCACAGAATCTCAAGAAAAGGTATTGAAGCTGATTGGAAAGCGCGCCAAGAGGGATACAAAGATAACAGATTATGCAAATTATGGTCTACAACAGGATACAAATTTCAAAACTCACCATATAGAGTGATACATTATAATATGACTATTTTCTAGAGACTTTCTCGCTAATTCTTTAATTAAAGCTAACTCGTCTTGCCCCATGGAACGTGCAAATTCTTCTGCAAAGGACAAGATTCTTGAGCTCAGATTCATCGACAAGACAGATACAGAGCAAGCACCAAAGGTTGCGCTCTATATAGTCGAAAAAGGAACTGTCAGAAAAGTTGAAACCATAGAAGGCAACAGAATCAGCTTGGCAGAGCTTTCAAGAAATGTCAAGGAGGGTACTTATGGTTTTGGACCGGACATAGAAGAAAAGCAAGTCACAAGAGATATGCTCACTATTTTCAGACCAAAAGAAAAGTTGGCCGAGTGGGCAAACACCGGTATCATAGAAATATTACCAAAGTGGCGTGATTGGATACTGCCCGTCTTATGCGTACATGGAGACGTACACCGGTGCCGACCAGTAATATGGCCACTCAAGGTTGTAACTCTTGCCAAATCCATTCAAAGGACGGAGCATTCCATCATTACGGCAACCAAGCCCAATGTCTCTGCTTTTTCACCGATGCCTTCTCTAGAAATACCGAGTCTATGTGCACCCATATGTAACGCGGTTGTGGAGGTATACGAAAAAACATGCTGTTGCACAATAAGACCGCCCTTTGACATCGACGATCTGCTTGGCCGACTGAAAGACTGGCTCGAACGCGTACCGCCGATCCCGGATCCAGATCCAGGTCCCATAAATCCCTTCCCAGAGCCTAACCCTGTGCCTATTCCCATACCGGGACCAGGTCCGGACCCTGTGCCATTTCGTGAGGTAGAAAAAGTCATGAAGAGACTTCACGCGACTGACGCGCCGGTGCCGCTTGGGAATCCGCCTGAAAAGCTTGCAGAAGATTATTATGCGCTCAGTATAATGCCAGCATCACAGAGGCTCGCGTATATCGACGACCATTACTACCTCTACCCAATCTTTTGCTCCTGCAGCACAAGAAAGGTCGGAGAGACTCCCGTGAATGAAAATGGCGAATTCAGCTTCTGCTACTGGAGGCTACCTGTGAGATCCGGATGCAGAGTTACTTACTATTACAGGGTGAGACAGTGGCAGGACAACCAATGGGTGTACATATACGATGGCTCGACTACGAATGACTACTTTAAGGCATCAGACGATGCGCACCTGCGCACTTGGAAGGGTCTTGCCTGCGATCCAGGTTCCACAGTACCAGGAGACGGCAATTTCGTGATGCTGGAGAACATCGGGGTCATCCCTAGCTGGAAGCTCGACAGTCCTGTTCAGAACAGTGAGTTTGGCGTATCTTCATCAAATCCAGATGATGGACTTGTGAGCCATAACTATACTGGCCAGCCATGGGGCATGACCTTGAGCTTTAGACTCAAGTTTACAGAGGGAATGAAGGGTCTTGGTGCCAAGTATTACAGGGTCAGCCTAGCAAAGGCAAATGCTTCAGGCAACCCCATCGGCATCCCGCAGCCACTAACAGATCCGGTGGCATGGAGACGTTGGAAGTGGGCAGGCACACAGCTGCAGACAGAAGCAGTTGCACTTGGCCCAAACGTTGTCGGCTCAAATACAGGGTTGTACCTGATACCGTACGAGGCCGACGCGCCTGATGGCGGATGGCTTTGGTTCCAGTTCCATCAATCATGGAACACAAGGCAAGGAGAAAATAGCAAGTATCTCATAGTCGTCGAGGTATTTGATGCAGCAGGCAACAAGCTCAAACCACAGGGTTCCGCCGGCTCAGGAACTGACAAGCCATTCACTTTTCGACGTTGGTCAAGTGAAGCAATTACTGACGCCGTCAACTATGCAGCACTTGTGCACATGTTTCACATAGACAACATATCATGCTACGGGGATATTGTAGACTTGCGTAAGAGTGGTGTGCCATCAACAGAAGAGTGCCAGTTCATACAGGGCTGCACAAGCGACAACTTTTCGGTTGGGTTCTATGCATTCCACGCCAAGAACTTCATGGCAAGTTACAAGTTATGGTACCACAGAGGGCTCAATGGTCCCGATGTCACGTTGGAGACAGGCACAACCAATGCACCTGCGAGCATCCCTCCGGTCCCAGCCGCTCTCGACTCTGCAAACGCCAAGCAGTCCAGCTCGGAAACATTCGGAAACATGTTAGGGGAACACCAGAAGTGCTCTTTCTCGATAGAGCTTAGAGTATATCCCAAGCACACAAATGGCTTTGGCATAATAGACGCGTACAAGGCCTCAGACACTGCGGCAGTGGCGCTCGAGAAGGTCCTCTGTCTAGATATTGCCACAGTCAGCTCAAGACTGGAAAAGATGGAGTTACCAAAATAACCCTCCTGTTTGTTATTGCAGGATGGCCTAATTCCTCTTTCTTTTTTATTGCACAGGGTCAGGGGATGGAAGCATTCGGAACAGGA
>CAZPIL010000155.1:0-4415 GCA_964586705.1 uncultured Nitrososphaera sp.
GCAATGCGGCTGGCTGAAAGCAGGTACGGAGTGTCTTGGCAGATAGTTCCTGCCATCTTGGGCGAGATGTTGACGCAAGACAGGGATACCCGGAGGGTGGAGAGGGTCACAAAGGCCATGCTTCAAATGAAGAAAATTGACATTCAAGGTCTAAAGAAAGCGTACGAGGAGGAAGAAGAAGAAAAAGAGAAGGCATGGGAGGGGAGTACTGGAAGTTGAACCCTGTAATCCATTTTGAAATGCCAGCAGAAGACAGAAAGCGTATGGCTGAATTTTACACCAAGACATTTGGTTGGAAGATACAGCAGCTGGGAGAAGACATGGGAAATTACGTCTTGGCCACTACAACAGATTCTGATGAGAACGGCCCAAAAAAGCCCGGCGCGATAAACGGCGGCTTTTTCAAAAAGGCTGATGACAACCCTGCACAATATCCTTCGATAGTTATCCAGGTAGGTGATGTCAGGAAACACATGAAGAAGGTAGAAGAGGCAGGAGGCAAGATACTTGGTAAGCCATGGAACATACCCGGAGTCGGATTGTACGTTTCGTTTTTTGATACGGAAGGCAATAGGGCAGGCATGCTGCAACCAGACAGTCATCGAGGCGAAGAGGGTAGAGAGTAATAGCCGGTGAGACCTTGAGCGATAATGATGATAATAATAGCAATGATGATGATGGTCAACTTAATTATCACGATGTCGTGATATAGAGTGTATGGAAGAGTCTCCTGAAAGCCTAGTAGAGCCATATGAAAGCCCAGATGAGAGGCAGCAACAAATGACAGGGGAATCTTTACCAAAAGCAATCTTGGAGTTCTGTGACGTCTGCCACTGGTGCTCCACCTGCATGAACGAAAGAGGAATACTTGACAGCTGCCCACTATGTGGAAGCACTACATCCAAGATAAAGATAAACGTAGATGAGGTATGCTATTTTGAAGACAGAAACGGCAACGTCATACTCAGGTTCGAAAGAAAACTTCCGCTACGCTAAGCTAGTTTTCAAATGTCATAGCATTTCCACCCTATCAGACCATTTGCGACATTTCTACCAACAGGATAGTTCTTGTGCATGGAGCTCATGTTGGCCTGATTTGCATGAAATAAAATTAAAGAGTTGTCAAAAAGAAAGCTGTCTCTTTTTGCAAAGCCACATTGCCAATATGCATCTACTTCATCTTTTCTCTCTCTTTTTCTCTGTCTGCTTTTGATTTGCTTTGTTTTTTGTTCATTATAGTATCGTCAACACCTAATGAACAAAAGAAAACAAGCAGTCACAAACATCTTTTTGTTATAGTTGTAGAATCTCCTTCATGCTGGGCAACTCCAATCGCATATAGAATTTGTATATTGCCTCCACTAATAATGCAAAAATGGTTCATAAAGTCATTTTAACTATAATATAGTATTATAATCTCAATGGTAATGGAGGCTTTATTATTATTATGTAAGCTCTCTCAATGGTTGAACGAATGGGCTATCACTGGAGGATCTGAATGAATAGTAGGTCAATTCCGTTATCAGAAATTGATAAAAAGATTCTGAAAATTTTGCTTTCGCCTGATGGCAAATATTCTTCAAAGGCACTGGCAAGAAAACTTGGTATTCCCCCAACTACTGTACAGCGAAGGCGCAAGCGACTTGAAAAAGATTTATTGACAGTGACCTACACGCTTGATTTATTAAAATTTGGATGGCACAAAGTTGATTTTCTTATTGCTACGGAGAGCGGAAAGACTGACACTATTGCAAAGGCACTCTTGAAGAGAGATGAAGTTGTGTACGTTGGCAAGAGCATTGGCCAGCATACAATAGACCTCAGGATTGACACTATCTTGAAAGACAATGCTGAGATACTTAGAATGATGGAGCTTTTGAAGGGCACATCGGGAATAAAAGAAGTCGTGTGGACAGAGATCGTTCAAGTCGTGGGAACTAAATCCTCTATACCTGAACAGATTATCGATAAGCTGTAACATGCCTGATTTACAAGTAGACGGTTGCAAAAGCTACAGATAATGATAAAGGAGAAGGAGAAGTAGAAGGGTATGAAGAAAGAGAGATCTGCTCAGGACGGACACAGTTCTACTCAGGCCCACTCCCGGACAGGAGCTAGAGCTATTTCGTCTTGCCCTTCATACTTCCAAGCTGTGGAACGAGGCCAACTACCCGCGCAGGCAAGCCTACCTCAATCGTCAAAGAATACCGAAATATTCCGATCAGTGCAAGACGCTGAAGAACAGCGAGAACTTTAAGGCGATTGGAACAGGAAGGGGACAGGCCACATTGAAAAAGCTGCATGAAGCATGGAACGCATTCTGGGCGCTCAAAAGATTGCAGTCAGAAGGCAAGCTGCCTCCAAACATCGGAAAGGTGAGGCTGCCCCAATATCTAAAGGAGGAGGGCGTTACCAAGCAGCAGACGATATTACGTGGCTTTTACGTCCGAAATGACTGCTACAGGCTGGACAGAGAGAGATAGCTCTACAATAGTAATTTCAAAAACGCTGAAGATTGCATATGCTGCAGACAGAGTGAGGGAAGAAAGGAAAGGCAAGAGAAAAGTTAGGGAGGTTGGACGTAATGTATGACAGATTGAAGGATGCTTGGTATGCATTCATACCAGTCGATATTCCAGAGCCTGCAAAGGCTGCTGTATCTTGTTGTCAACCCAAAGAAAAGGTGGGTTCTATCGACCTTGGAATATGCAACCTTGTAGCCTTCTACACTGATGAAGACGAAGAGCAGCCACTGATCTACTCCGGACGCCCCGTTCTAAGCGACTATGTGTACAGAACAAAAAAGATAGCAGAGCTACAATCACGGCTTCCAAAGAAGCAATACACATCAAGAAAGATGGGTCTATTCTACCGAAAAAGGACTAGGCACTTCAAGCATGCTGTGCGAGCCATGCTCAAAGACCTGTTTGAGAGGATGAAGCGCATGAGCATAACAAAGGTGGCAGTAGGAGACCTAAATGGAATAAGAGAAGGTAATAATCTGGGTAAACATACGAACCAAAAAAGTACACAACTTTTGGTCGCACATGCAGACTATAGAATGGATACGACACCTGTGCGAGGACTACAACATGGAGTTTGTACAGGTGCCAGAGAGGGGAACGTCTAGGACGTGCTGCATATGCGGCAAGCAACACAACGGTAGAAGATACCACGGGTTGCACGTTTATGAAAGGAGTAGGACGATGATAAACGCCGACGTAAGCGGGGCTGCAAACATTTGGAAAGTAGCTGTAAAGGGAGCATTGTCTTTAGCAACACCAGCAAAGACGACACTTCCTAGCAGTAGCAGGGTTGTGGCAAAACCTCTTGTACTTCGGTGGGACTATGCCCGCTGGAAGAAGTAACAAGGAACCTCTGGCCGTTCACGGCAGAGAGGATGTCAGATACATATGTTGTGTGCTCTTACAGGGAGAGAAAGAACGGAGAAAGAATACGCAAAACTAATGGAAAAGGCTGGCTTCTCGTTTGGACATACACACTACCCTGAGTCAAGGCTGCCAGACGTAGTTGAAGGAGTCAGTAAATCGAGCCGGAGGTAATTGCCTACCTTGCCGGTTCACTATCTTGGCTTGCAGAATATTTTCGTGTTTGCATCAATGATTATGTAAGCCATATTCCTGATGGACGGAATAATGGCACTGACAGCAGTAGTCTTCTTTACTTTTTGATGCATTTTTGTCATCTCAAGAACAATCTACTTTTTATTATTAAATATTTACAATGAAAAGTCATTTTATCCGAGTTTTGCCATCTTTCTAGCCTTTCCATTCGATAAATCTTAATTAACCTGCTCGCGTATCAATCACCCTTGGATCGCCGAGAGAGCTCCACAACAGCCGCCACGACAGAAGTCTTTACTTCCCGGGTCCCCAAACCTATAATGCAGTCCATTAGAGTAGAAGCGCAACGCAGGCGAATGAGCGTAAATTCGCTTGTCAATCAGGTCTTTTCAAACTATGTGGACTTTTATTCTTCAATGCCTGATGCCGGCATCATGCCATTCTCTAAATCTGCAATTCAGAAAATGGCGGCCGAAATTCCGGAAAAAGACCTGATTCGAGTTGCTCGCAACGTGGCAGAATCAGACGTTGCCGATATTGTTCTGGCCATGAGAGGCGATTATACACTTGAATCGTTCCGATGGGTGTTCAAGATCTGGTGTACCCTTTCCGGTTTTGCCTATCGCGAAAAAGAAGAGGAAGGAAATGTCGTGTGCATAGTGCAACATAACATGGGCAAGCCCTTCTCGCTTTTTCTAGAACAAACCCTTGCAACAATCCTTGGCAAAAAGGCCAAAGGCAAGTTTGAATTACAATTGGCCAGTAATTTTGTAATCGCTACAATCCACCAACAGGATAGCGAAAGGGAAAATCCGCGGGCTTCCACCGCGG